>JBJMQJ010000044.1:0-8182 GCA_045802765.1 Myxococcales bacterium | reverse complement strand
GCGCGCAGCGCGCGCGGCGCGCATCGCCCGCAGCGTGAGCGCGTCGCAGACCGCTTCCTGGAACGAGGCGCAGAGGTCTTTCAGCTCCTGCCCCTGCGGGACGCCTCCGCGCTCGCGCACGTGGTGGAGGACGGCGGTCTTGAGCCCGCTGAAGGAGAAGTCCACCTCGTCGCGCGGCCGCGCCGACAGGCCGCGGGGAAACTCGATGGCGCGGGGATCGCCCCCCTCTGCCAGCCGATCGATATGCGCGCCGCCCGGGTAGGGCAGCCCGAGGAGCTTCGCCACCTTGTCGAACGCCTCGCCCGCGGCGTCGTCGAGCGTGTGCCCCAGCGCGCGGTAGCGACCCGCAGCGCGTACCTCGTAAAGCGAGGTGTGTCCCCCCGAGACGATGAGCCCCAGCCAGGGAGGCGCGGGGGCGTGCTCGCCGAGGTGGACGGCGAGCAGGTGCCCCTCGAGGTGGTTGACGCCGATGAGCGGCACGCCGGTCGCGGCCGAAAGCGACTTCGCGATCTGCACGCCGACCAGCAGCGCGCCGACCAGCCCCGGACCGCTGGTCACGGCGATGCCCGACAGGTCGCGCAGCTCGCAGCCGGCGCGACGCAGAGCCTCGTCCGCCACGGGCAGCGCGCGCTGCAGGTGGTCGCGAGAGGCGAGCTCCGGCACGACGCCACCATACTTTGCGTGGAGCGCGGCCTGGGTGTGCACCACGTCCGAGAGGATCCGGCCGCGAGGGCGCTCGCCAGCGCCCCCGTCCACCTCCACCACCGCGGCGGCGGTCTCGTCGCAGCTCGTCTCCAGGCCCAGCACGCGCATGGGCCTTGTCTACGCGCATTCCGCGGCGTCCGCGACGCAAAAGCGCCGCGCGAGTTCGCTACTTGGAGAGGTTCGCGACGATGGCGCGCACGTCCCCGGCGAACTCGCCGGAGGGCTCCAGCTCGAGGTACCGCTTGTAGGCGCCCACGGCGTCCTTCTCGCGTCCGAGCCCCTGGAAGACGGTGCCGAGGAGGAGCTGGGCGCGCGCGCTCTTCGGGTCCAGCTGCGCCGCTTGCTGGAGCGGCTTCACGGCGTTGCGCAGCTGATCGCCTTCGAGGAAGGCGTCGCCCAGCGCGAGCAGCGCGGGCACCGAGTCCGGGCGCAGCTCGACCGCCTTGCGGAACTGCGCGACGGCGGCGCGGTACTTGCCGCGCTTGAGAAGCGCTTCACCGCTCGCGAGCGCGCGGCCGTAGTCCGCGGGATCGGCCGCCGGAGCCACCGCGCTGCTGGAGACGTCGGGCGGCGGCGGCTCGGCGGCGGCGACCGGGGGCAAAGCTGGGGTGGCGTCAGGAGGCGTCGCGACCGGAGCAGCAGCGACCGGCGGCGTCTCCGGCGCCCGGGAAGGCCCGGCGTGCGGACGCCTGAGCACGACGGCCACGGAGGCGAGCCCCACCAGAAGGACGCCGGCGACGGCGAGGCGCAGGCGGGTCGCGCGCGAACGCGCCTCCAACGCGGCGGGCCCGCCTGCAGCCACGCCGGAGGAGCTCGAGGGAGCTTGCGTGCGAGCGGAACGGAGCGCTCCGAGGACGACGGCGCCGCTCCCGTCCGCAGGCGCGCCATCTCGCGGCACCGTACCGGGATTCAGCGTGGGAACGGCACCGCTCTGGGTCCGCCGTTCGGATGCCGAGAGGGCCTTGGCCTCGAGCGGGACCGCGCCGCCCTGTGTCGCCGCGACCGCGTCCGCGAGCGCGGCGCTGATCTCGTCGGAGCCCGCGTCGCCGTTTCCCGTCGCGCGCCGCGCAGTGCCCTGGGCTGACGCGGAATCGGGGCTGCCGCCGGGCGCGATCCAGGGGCGGACGACGCGCGCGACGGGCAGGTCCGGTGCGAACCTCTTCGCGGCGTCGCCCACCGCGGCGGACATGCGGCGCGCGCCCTGCGGCATGGCATCGCCGCCGCCGGGGGTGGGCGGCAGCTCGAGAACGTGCGTGAGGCGGACCGGGCGTCCGGCGGTCATGGCGTGCCGCGCCTCTTCCGCCTCGCGCCGCAGCCGCTCGCGCCGCGCGCCGCGGATCGGCGGGTAGCGGATGATCGGAATGGGTCCAGCGGTCCCGACCGGCGCCACGCCGCGCGGGGGGGTGGGAAGCTCGGCGTCGGAGCGCATCCCACCGGCTGCGTCGGGGTGTCCTTCCTGCGCGGTCTCGGGCGGGCCTTCCGGTGGACTGTCGAGCACCGGCGGCGCCGCGTCTGCCGCCGACGCGGCGTGCGGCGACTTCGCTTCGGCAGGTTCCCGCGGCGGCGGCGGCACCGAGCCGAGCCACTGTTGCAGCGACGGCTTGCGACGAGGCGTCACGGCCGCGCCGTGCACGAGGACTCCCTCGCTCATCAGCCGCTGCACCGCGCCCATCGTCGACAGGTCATCGAGCGGCGAATCGGAGAGGATCTCGCGCACGGTGCGGCGCCCGTCGAACAGGCGGAGGACGCCGTTCAGCTCGTCGGGCATCTCCGCCAGCTTCGCGGCCAGCGCCGGAAAATCGACCCCCAGCACCGCCGAGAGCGGCAGCGTCTCCGCCAGACGGGCCATCTCGTCGATGCGGCGCATGCCCTCCATGAGGAGCGCCTGCGTGCCCGCATCGGTGCGCGCCTCCCGGTCCACCGGACCGAACTCGACGCGGAAGGACCCGGCTTCCCAATTGAGCAGGCGGTAGAACGCGGCTTCTCCGCTGAGCGGATCCACCTCGGCGTCCACCACCTGCCCGTCGCGCACCCAGACGTGCGCGCTGCGCCCGTCCGCGCCCTCGCACAGGACGGTCGCCGTCTTCTGCCAGTTCTCGAGCGAGGTGAAGAGGTCCACCAGACCCAGGTCGCCGACGCTGCCGGTCAGCGCCGCCGCGGCCCCGCGCTCGGCGTTGCGCGCCTGCTCGCGATGGGCGAGCAGGACGCGGATGCGCGCCACCAGCTCCTTGATGAGGAGCGGCTTCAGCAGGAAATCGTCCGCTCCTCCCTGGAGCGCGGCCGCCCTGGTCGCCTGCGCGCGGTCGGCGTTCATCAGCAGCACCGGAAGTGCGGCCATTCGCGCGTCGCCGCGCACCGTCCGGCAGAGCGCGATGCCGTCCTGCGCGGGCAGGTTCAGCTCGCACAGCAGCAGATCGGGTGGGCTCCGCTGGAGCTTGCGCAGCGCCTCCGCGCCGTCCGCGGCGATGGTGACCACGAACCCCGCCTTGCGCAGCGCCACCTCGAGGATGCGCAAGCTTCGGGGGTCCGCGTCGGCGACGAGCAGGCTCTGCTTGGGCAAGTTGCGCTCTTCTCAGGCCGGCGGGCAGCTCCTTCGAGAGCAGCACCCGCGCTCGGCGTGTGTCAAGGCTTCCGGCGCCCGAAGAGGCCCGAGAGCACTCCGCCTTCCTTTTCCTTTCCCTTCGCCGCGTGCTTGCCTTGCCGCGTCTCGAGGAGGCGCAGCTCGAGCGCCGCGTCGGAGTGCTTCGGGTCCAGCGCGAGCGCCTTGCGGAACTCCTCGGCCGCCGATTCCGGGTCCTTGGTGCGAAAGAGCACGCCGGCGACGTAGTGCGTGCGGGCGGTGGCTCCGGCCGCGCGCACCGCCCGGTTGATGAGCGACATCGCCTCTTCCTTGCTCGCGGGCGCGCTTTTCGGATCGGAGGCGATCCCCCAGGCCAGCGCCGCCAGCGTGTCGCCGTTGGGATCCAGATCGACCGCCCTGCGCAGCTTGTGCAGCGCCGCGCCGAAGTCGCGCTTCTTGAGGAGCACCTCGCCCATCTTGAGCGAGAGGCTCGCCTCCTCCCTGCGCGACCCGACCTTGCCGGTGCCGCCGTGCTTCAGCTGGTGGTCGTAGCGGGCGCGCGCTTCCGGGGTGCCGATGTCGTCGTGCGCTTCCTTGAGCGCGCCGAACAGCGCCTGCAAGTCCGGCAGGATGCCGACCAGCGCGGGCGACGACGAGGCGCGATCGGGATGGAACCGCTTCGCCGCCGCGATGTAGGCGCTCTTGATCTGCTCGATGGTCGCGCTGTTGGGGACGCCCAGCCGCACGTACGCGTTCTGGGTGTCGAGGGCGGCCACGCGCTGCTGCACTTCCTGCACGAACGCGCGGATGGCGGGGTCCTCCGGCTCGACTGCCGGCGCCGCGGGGCGAGGGAGCTCATCGACGAGCTCGGCGCCCTCCGCATGCGGCGCGATGCCCAGGTTCCGGAGCCCTTGCTTCAGCATCCGCATGCGCAGGCCTCGCGCCCGCTCCTCGGCGGCCTCGTCGCGATCCAGCTCGAGCGGCTCGTCGTCCGAGCCCGCGGCCGCGTCGAGCCGCCTCTCGACTTCGTCGTCCCGCTCGACAGCTGCGGAGCGAGCGGGCGTCGGCGCGGCCTTGGCGGGCTTGGCAGCCTTGGCAGGCTTGGCAGGCTTGGCAGGCGGGAGGATCTCCTCGTCGCTGAGCGGCTCCAGCGGCGTCAGACCGAGCGCCTCCGCCTCTTGGGGAACCGCTTGCGCCGCGGCGGCCTCCGCGCCGGGCTCGGCGCAGCCGCAGAGGAGCAGCGTGACGAGGAGCGCCTCGGCCCGTGCCGGCACCAGCTGGGAAGCGCGCACGAACTCTTCCGGCTTCCGCGGCGCCGCGAGCAACGCCGTCGCGCGGCGGTCCGGCGCATCGAGCGCGACGCGCCCTTGCATCTCCGGCCAATCCGCGGAGAGACGCGCCCGGGCGTCCCCGAGCCAGTGGAGCACCCGCGCCCGGCGCGCCCGCAGCGCGTCGGTCTGCAGCACGTCGACCATGCAGGAGACGGGATCGACGGTGACCTCGCGCGCCCAGGCCGGCGGCGGCTCCCATCCGCGCCATTCGTACTTGCCTTCGGTCAAGCCGAGCAGGACGTGCAGGTTCTCGCGGTGCTGCTGAGCGAGGGCGGTGCGCAGCTGCTCGGCGGTGAGCAGCCCCTGCTCAACCAGCGCCTCGCCGTGCCGCTTGCCCGCCTTGGCGGCAGCCTGCTGCGTCGATTCGATCTGCAGGGCGTCGATCCGATCGGTGGCGAGCAACACGTGCGCCAGGGTGCGGAAGCCGGTGAAGCTGGCGGTTCCGCACATGTCGCCGGCGCGGAAGAATGCGCGGATCTCGCCGGTGGCGGGAGTGTCGATGGCCAGGGTCCCGCTCGCCCGCGAGCGGAGCACCGCCGCAACGAGCTCGGCGACGTTCGTCTCGCCCAGGTCGCCCTGCGCCAGCGAGGGCAGCAGCTCGAAGGTGTCCACGGCCGGATCATCCTATCCGGTCCACCGGGACTCTCCAGGGAACTACCCGGCCTTCCCGCATTGACGCAGCGCCTCGTACAGCACCACTCCCGCGCAGGTGGACAGGTTCAAGCTGCGCGCGGTCGGCTCCCGGATCATGGGCACCCGCACCCAGCGGTCCGGGAAGCGCTCCAGGGCCTCGGCGGGCAGCCCTTCCTGCTCCTCGCCGAGGATCAGCCAGTCGCCGGGCCGGAAGCACGTCTCCCACAGACCGTGCGTTGCGCGGCTGGTGAAGAGGTGCACGTTGTCGCCGTTCAGCCCACCTTCGCGCACCAATTCCTCGAAGCTCGCGTGCGTTGCGGCGTGGACCTTGTTCCAGTAGTCGAGCCCCGCGCGCCTGAGCTTCTTCTCGGTCAGCGCGAAGCCCAGCGGAGCGACGAGGTGCAGCGGCGTCCCCGTGACGGCGCACAGCCTCGCCACGTTGCCCGTGTTGGGTGGGATCTGCGGCCGGACCAGCACCAGCTTGAGCCGTGGCTCGGGCGGATCGAGGAACACAGGCCAGCTCCTTCTTGGTATGTCGGAACCGTGTCAGGCCTGGCCATCATCGCGAATCCGAACGCGCACCGGAACAGGAACTGGCCGCTCGCCTCGCAGGCCCTGCGCAAGGCGGCGCCCGGAGCCGTCCTGTACGAGACGCGCACGGAGCGGGAGCTGCACGAGGCGGCCGAACGGGTGGGCCACGACCGGCCGCGCGTGGTCGCCATCGCTGGCGGCGACGGCACGGTCACGCACACGGTGACCGCGCTTGCCGAGGCGCTGCAGGATCAGCTGCCGCCGCTGGCGCTCCTGGGGGGCGGCTCGTACGACTCGCTGGCGCCGCTCGGCGGCCGGGGAGCGGCGGAGGACCGTCTGAAGAAGCTGAGCGAGGCCATCTCCACGGGAGCGCCGCTGAAGACGACCGAGCGCGACACGATCCGCATCCAGCTCGCCTCGCGAGGGCACGGCCGATGCGGGTTCCGCTTCGGAGTGGGGCTCCCGGTGCGGTTCATCGAGGAGATCTACGCGAGCGGCAAGGCAGGGTGGTGGACCAGCTCGCGCGTCCTCGCGCGCGCCGCGGCGTCCTCCTTCGTGCGGGGAAAGTTCGCCCGGCGGCTGTTCGAGCGCATCGACCTGCGGGTCGCCATCGACGGCGAGGAGTGGCCCCGGGTGCCCATCTACGGTCTCGTGGCGTCCAGCGTGGCCGAGGCGGGGCTGGGGCTCAAGCCATTCCGCCGCGCCACCGAGCAGCCCGGCTCCTTCCAGGTGCTGGGGCTCACCGCCGGACCGCGCAGCTTCGCGCTGGAGGTGCCGCGCCTGCTCCTGGGCCGGCCGGCGCGGCGCGACCGCCTCCTCGAAGCGGTGGCGGAGGAAGTGGAGCTGCGCGCGCCCCGTCCATTCGGGTACTTCCTGGACGGCGAGATCGAGAGCGCGCCGGGCAGGCTCCTCTTGCGGGCCGGGCCGCGCGTCGCGCTGGTCCGCGCATGACCGGCCCGTCGGAAGCGCCCCTGCGGCTGGTCAACCGGACGCGGGGCGCGGTCCTGGCCGAGCGGGTGGAGAGCGCGCACCGGATGCGCGATCGCCTCCGGGGCCTCTTGGGGAGGGCAGCCCTCGGACGAGGCGAGGCGCTCGCCATCCGTCCCTGCGCGTCGATCCACACATTGTTCATGAGGTTCGACATCGACGCGGTGTTCCTCGACCGGCGCGGGCGGGTGCTGCGCGCGCTGCCCGGTCTGCGCCCCTGGCGGGCGACGCGGTTCCACCTGCGCGCCGAGCAAGTGGTGGAGCTACCCGCCGGCACCCTCGCGCGCACCGGCACGCGAGAAGGCGACGAGCTTGCCTTCGAGGTTCCCGCCGCGGTTTGACCCGCCCGGCGCCCGTTTGCTAGCTTCGACTCGGGGGGAGGCGCGTTGCCCGCGCGCCGGCCACCCTGCGCTCCATGCGAATCAACTACGCAGCGAAAACCGATGTCGGCATGAAGCGCGACAACAACGAGGACAACCTCCTCGTGTTTCCCGAGCAGAACGTCTTCGCCGTCTTCGACGGCATGGGCGGCCACGCGGCGGGCGAGGTGGCCAGCGCGATCGCGGTGAACGAGGTGAAGGAGTTCTTCACCTTCACCGGCAAGGACGAGGACGCCACCTGGCCGTTCAAGGCGGACCGCGAGAAGAGCTACGACGAGAACCGCGCGGTCACCGCCATCAAGCTCGCCAACCAGCGCATCATCGAGCAGAGCGAGCAGGACGGCGCGAAGAAGAACATGGGCACCACCGCGGTGATGGTGCACTTCGTCGAGCGGAACGGCTCGGGCGCCAAGGCGCTCATCGCCCACGTCGGCGACAGCCGCGTCTACCTCTTCCGCGACGGGCACCTGCAGCGCGTCACCATCGATCACTCCCTCGTCGAGGAGTACCTGCGGCTGGGCAAGATCACCGCGGAGGAAGCGAAGACGTTCCCGCAGAAGAACATCATCCTCCGCGCGCTCGGGCAGCAGAAGATCGTCGACGTGGAGGTCAACGCCTTCCAGCCTCAGCCGGGCGACATCTTCATGCTCTGCTCCGACGGCCTGTCCGGCATGGTCTCGGACGAGATGATGCAGGCCATCCTGCAGAAAACCTCGGGCCTCGACGCCGCGGCGAAGAAGCTGATCGATACCGCCAACGCCAACGGCGGGATCGACAACGTGACCGTCATCCTGGCCCAGTTCCTCCCGAACTGAGCTCGCTCCCCATCCAAGGATCGGAGAACTACTTCGGAGGCGCGGCGACCATCGTGGGCGCCGGTTCACCGACGTCGGGAGGTGCGCCCGGCGTCGCCGGAGTACGTCCGAAAAGCCCAGCATCTTCGGTGAACGGGAGCTTCTCCGGCCCAGGGCTGTACCAGCGCTTCAGCCAGGCAGCCAGTCCGTCCAGTCCGGGAAAGAGCACGCGCTCGTTGATGTTCATGCTGTCTAGCTTGT
>JBJMQJ010000514.1:0-5298 GCA_045802765.1 Myxococcales bacterium | reverse complement strand
TGGCTCCCCGAGCTGGGATCGAACCAGCGACCCACGGATTAACAGTCCGTTGCTCTGCCAGCTGAGCTATCGGGGAACAGGGGGCCGGCGAGGCGCGGATACGTAGCTGCGGCGGGCCGCGCCTGTCAAGGAAGAACCGGGCCCGATGCGCACCTCGCACCACCTCGTCGCCCCTGCTGGGGCGGGCAGTTTCGGATAGGATCCCCGCCCATGTCCGGCCCCGCCGCGCTGCGCGAAGGTGACGGCGTCGCCGTCGTGGCGCCCTCCAGCCCGTTCGACCGCGACCGCTTCGAGCGCGGCGTGCGCGCGCTGCAGGACATGGGCTTCGAGCCGCGGTTCGGCGAGGGAGTGCACGCCCGCCACGCCGGCTACCTGGCGGGTCCCGACACGCGCCGCCTCGACGAGACGCTGCGCGCCTTGCGCGACCCGTCGGCGCGCGCCCTGGTGCTCGCCCGCGGAGGCTACGGGCTCCTACGCATCGCGCGCGACATCCCGCAGGAGCTGATCGTGAAGCCGGTGGTGGGCTACAGCGACGCGACCGTCCTGCACGAGCTGTGGTGGCGCGCCAAGATGCCCAGCGTGCACGGCCCCATGTGCACCCAGCTCGGCGACGACGCGACCGCCCTGGCGCGGCTGCGCGCGCTCCTCGTCGGCGCCGTCCCCGAGCCGCTGCGCTGGACCGCGCGAACGGCGCGCCCGGGCCGCGCCGAGGGGCCCCTGCGCGGAGGCAACCTGGCCGTCCTCGCTTCGCTGTGCGGCACGCCGCTGCAGCCGAGCTTCCGCGGCGCCGTCGTGCTCCTCGAGGACCTGAACGAGCCGCCCTACCGGCTGGACCGGCTGTGCACCCAGCTGCTGCTCGCCGGCGCCTTCGAGGGCGCGGTCGGATTCGTGGTCGGCGATCTCGCCGGCGAAGGCGAGGAGAACGGCGGCCGCGACGACGCGGTCGCGGAGCGGCTCTCCACGCTGGGCGTGCCGGTCGTGCTGGGCGGGCCGTTCGGACACGCCGGCCGCAACCAGCCGGTTGCGTTCGGCATCGCGCACAAGCTCGACGCCGACGAGGGCACGCTGGTCCAGATCGATCCGATGCTGGAAAGGCGCGCCCGCGTCTGAGGCCGTGTTACCGTCCGCCGCGCGATGAACGTCTACCTTCTCGGCATCGCCGGCACCGGGATGGGCTCGTTCGCCGGCCTCTTGCGCGCGGCCGGCCACCAGGTCTCCGGCTCCGACGAGAACGTCTACCCGCCCATGTCCGACAAGCTCGCCGAGTGGCGGATCAAGACGTACAGCCCGTACGCCGCGGCGAACGTCGAGACGGCGAAGCCGGATCTCGCGGTCGTCGGGAACGTCATCCGTGCGGAGAACCCCGAAGCCAAGGCGCTGCGCCGGCGCGGCATCCCGCACATGAGCTTTCCCGAGGCGCTCGAGGAGCTGTTCCTTGCCTCGCGCCACCCCGTCGTGGTGGCCGGCACGCACGGGAAGACCACCACCACGAGCCTGCTCGCGCAGGTGCTGCACCACGCCGGGCGCGATCCGAGCCTCCTGGTCGGCGGCGTGCCGCTCAACTTCAACGAAGGGTTCCGGCTGGGAAAGGGCGAGCACTTCGTGCTCGAAGGCGACGAGTACGACACCGCCTACTTCGACAAGGGGCCCAAGTTCCTCCACTACCGCCCGCGCACCGCCATCGTGACCGGCGCCGAGCTCGATCACGCCGACATCTACCGCGACACTCCGCACTACGAGAGCGCGTTCGAGAAGTTCTACGCGCTGCTGCCGCCCGGCGGGTACGCCGCCGCCTGCTCGAGCTTCCCCAACTGGAAGCGCCTCGCCTCGTCCGCGCGCTGCCGCGTGGAGAGCTACAGCTCCAAGGAAGGCGCGGACGCCGACTGGACGGCGCGCCGCGTGTCGCTCGGTCCGGCCGGCGCGTCCTTCGAGGTCGCCTTCCGCGCCTCGCCCGAGCTCCGCCTCACGCTGCCTGCGGCGGGTCGGCACAACGTGGAGAACGCCCTCGGCGTGTACGCCGCCTGCCGCGCCCTGGGCCTGCGCCCAGAGGAGATCGCGGCCGGCTTCAGCTCCTTCCGCGGAGTGAAGCGCCGGCAGGAGCTGCGGGGAGAGCCGCGCGGGATCGCGGTGATCGACGACTTCGCCCACCACCCCACGGCCGTGCGCGAGACCATCGCGGCGGTGGCCGCGCAGTATCCGGGCAGGCGGCTGGTCGCGGTGTTCGAGCCTCGCAGCAACACGGCCATGCGCAAGGTCCACCAGGAGGAGTACGCGCACGCCTTCGCCGGAGCGGCCGAAACGCTGATCAGCCAGCCCACCGCGATCGCCAAGGTGCCGGAGTCGGAGCGGGTCGACGCGCGGCGCATGGCCGAGGCCATCGTCGCGGCCGGCACGCCCGCTCGGTGGATGGAGGGCCCGGACGCGATCGTGGCGCTGCTCGCGCGCGAAGCGCGGCCGGGCGACGTGATCCTCGCCATGTCGAACGGCGGCTTCGGCGGCCTGCACAAGAAGCTCCTCGACGCGTTGGCGGCGCGATGACCGCCGCCGAGTTGGAGCGCATCTGCGTGGCGGCGGCGCAGGCTGGGGCGCAGGTGCTCCGCGAGCTGTTCGACAAGCCGCGGGAGATCGCCCTGAAGGGCCGGATCGATCTCGTCACCGACGCCGATCGCGCAGCGGAAGAGCGCATCCTGACGCTCCTGCGCGAGCGCGCACCCGGAGCCGCGATTCTCGCGGAAGAGAGCGGCGAGAGCGGGCGCGGCGAGCTGCGCTTCATCGTGGACCCGCTGGACGGCACGACGAATTACGCGCATGGGCTGCCCCTCTTCGCCTGCACCGTCGCGGCGGAAGTCTCGGGCGAGCCGGTCGCCGGATGCACGGTCGACCCGATGCGCGCAGAGACGTTCCGCGGCCACCGCGGAGGCGGCGCGTTCGTCGGCGCGCGCAAGCTGTCGGTGTCGGGCGCAACCAGCCTGGACCAGGCGGTCGTGTGCACCGGGTTCCCGTACGGCCACCGCGACCGCCTGCCCGAGATGGTCGCCGCCTTCGGACGCTTCACCGAGCTCGCGCGCGGCACCCGCCGCCTGGGCAGCGCCGCGCTGGATCTCGCCTACCTCGCCGCGGGCAGGCTCGACGTCTTCTGGGAGCAGGGCCTCAAACCCTGGGATATCGCCGCCGGAGTCGTCATGGTCCGCGAAGCAGGGGGCCTCCTCACCCGCTTCGACGGTTCCCCCCTCGACATCTCCGACGGCGAAATCCTCGCCACCAACGCCGCCCTGCACGACCCGGCGCGCGCGGTCCTTCGCGAAGCCCGCTCGCGCGTTGGCCAGGTCTAGAAAAGTTTCGTTCTTCCTACTTCGACTGGTACGAGGCCGGGACGGCGGTCAGGTCGTCACGGCGGTTCTGGCGCCAGGCTTCCTCGTCGTGTCCCGTCGCCTTTGGCTTCTGGTCGCCGAAGCTAATCGCGGTGAGCTGCCTGTCGTGCGCGCCCATCGACGTCAGGTAGCGCTTCGCCGCGTCCGCGCGGCGCTGCCCGAGGGCGAGGTTGTACTGCTCGGAGCCGCGCTCGTCGCAGTTCCCCTCGATGCGCACCTTCAGGTCCGGGTACTTCGCCAGCACGCTGCCGACGGCGGAGAGCTTGTCCTTCGCCTCGGACGTCAGGGTGGACGAATCGAACTCGAAGAAGACGCTCACGTTCCGCAGCGCCTCCATCGCCCTCTCCAACTCGGCCTGGCCCTGGACGTTCGTGTCGGACGTGGGGGCCGGCTTCGCCGCCTCGGTTACCGCGGGCTTCGCTTCCGCCTTGTTCGCCGGAGCGTCGGGCACCGGCTGCGCGCCGGAGCAGGCCGCGAGGCCGGCGGCGAGCGAGATCGAGATCAGGTGATCAGTCAGGTTCTTGAACCGCATGAGTCCTCCTCGGGGTGACGCGCGTTGGAACATCGCGCCGCGCTGTTCTATGCCAAGGCTGTTTCGCATATGAATTGACCTCAAACAATACGCCTGCCGCCTCACTCGTCATCGTACATCGCCTCACACCGGCCCCCGGCGCAAGTGCGCGCGATCGCTCGCTTCGCGGCGGCGTAGCCGGTACGCTCCGGCGCGGGCGTGGAGCGGCGCAAAAGACTTCGGGCAGGGCTGGCCGTCACGGGCGTCTTGCTCGGGACGATGCTGCAGGCGGTCGACGGCAGCATCGTCAACGTCGCCATCCCCCAGATCCAGAGCGAGATGGGGGCCTCGCTTGCGACGGTGGGGTGGATCGTCACCGGGTACGCGCTGGCGACCCTCATCGCCATGCCGCTCTCCGCGGGCCTCGCCGCGCGCGTGGGCGTCCGGGCGTATTTCGTCGCCCAGGTGGGAACGTTCACGGTCGCCTCCGTTGCGTGCGCGGCCTCGCGCAGCGCTCCGACCCTGATCGCCTTCCGCGTCCTGCAGGGTTTCTCCGCCGGCGGACTGTTGCCGCTGTCGCAGGGCATCCTCATGTCGCTCTACCCCGGCGAGCGCCGCGGCACTGCCGTCGCGTTGGTCGGCGTCGCCGCGGTGCTGGGGCCGCTCTTCGGACCGCCCCTGGGCGGCTTGCTCACCGACCACTTCGGTTGGCCGACCATCTTCTGGGTGAACGTCCCGCTCGGTCTCGCCAGCCTGCTGCTCCTGCGCAACCTGCACGTGCAGCCTGCTCCGCGCCCCGAGGGCCTGGACCTGCGCGGCGCGGCGCTCCTCGCCGCGGCCCTCGTGTCGCTGCAGCTCGGCTGCGCGCACCGCGCGTGGCTCTTTGTGCCCGCGCTCCTCTTCGGCTGGCTTTTCGTCAGGCGCGAGCGCAGCGTCCGCTCTCCGGCGGTCGATCTGTCCGTGCTGCGGTACCGCCCGCTCGCCGGAACGCTGGCGGCGGCGCCGCTGTACGGCATCGGCCTGTATGCCAGCATCTTTCTCATTCCCCTGCTGTTCGAGCGGCAGCTCTCGATGACCGCCGCGACGACGGGCCTCGCGCTGGCGGTCGGCGCGGTGACGAGCGGCATCTTGATCGTCTGCGCGCAGCCGCTCCTCTCGCGCTTCCGGGCCCGCTCGCTCTGCGCGGCGGGAGCAGTGCTGTTCGCCTTCGCCATGCTGCTCCTGGCGCGCATCGCGCTGCGCTCTTCGGGTGACGTGTACTTTCCCCAAGCGCTGCGCGGCGCGGGGACGGGGCTCCTCTACATCGGGATGAATGGATTCGCCTTCGAGGGGATCGACGGCCACGACCTCTCCACCTCGGCGAGCCTCTTCTACATGCTGCGACAGCTGGGCGGGACCGCTGGGGTTGCGCTCGCC
>JBJMQJ010000513.1:0-12559 GCA_045802765.1 Myxococcales bacterium | reverse complement strand
GTCAGGAGGGAGCCAGAGGTCGCTCACGTCAGGTAGCAGAGGCGGGAGGGCATGACGGTACCCGTGCTCGGGTATTCGATCAGGCCGAGCTTGTGGAGGCGGTAGAGCGGCTCGCGGAACCCGCGGCTCTGCGCGTGGGCGTAGCCGAGCGCGGCGGCGAGGTCGTCGCGGCTGATCGCGTGGCGACCGTCGATGAGCATCCGCAGCATCTTCTCTTGCACGCCGGAGAGCACCTGGTAGATGCGGAGGTGCAGCTCGGGCTCGGTCGGCGCGCGAGACGGGCGGCGCGCGAGCCGGGTCCCAGCCTCCGTCAGCGCCGCGGTGTTGTCGAGCGGGTAGTCGATGAGGCCGGCGGCCTTCAGGGAGTAGAGCGGCTCGCGGAAGCCGCGCGACTGCGGGTGGGCGTAGCCGGCCACGAGCGCGACCTGGAGGCGCGTCGGCGACTGGACACCGACGACGTTCCACCACGCGATCGAGTCGAGCACCTTCTGTTGCGGCCGCGTCAGACCCTCGGCGGGATCCTCCGCCGGCAGCGTCGGGATCGTCGCGCCGGCCGGGGGCGGAGGGGCCGGAGTCGGAGCCGCGGCGGGGAGAGGTTGCGCCGGCGGCTCCGGCTCAGGGCTTGCGGCCACGGGCACGCCGGTCGCGAGCTCGAGCGCGAGGCCGAAGTCATCGTCGAGGTGTTCGAGGCGGGCGCGGCCGGCGGCAGCGAGGTCATCTCCGGCGGCGACCATCGCCTCGAAGTCGGCGCGGATCGCGTCTCGGAGGGGGGCGGGGAACACCGGGACGGGCACCTCGACCGATTCGGCCGGCCGAGACTCCAGGGCACGCACCTCGTCCACGACGTCGCACGAGAACCCGACGCGCTGCTTCGCGATCATGTACGCGGCCAGGACGGCCTCGACGGCAGACGGGCCGTCGCAGACATCGAGGTCGTGCCCCCACTTCCCGTACTCGTCGAGCGCGGCGTCCTTCTCGGAGAGCTGGCCGCGGAGCACGCCGATCTGCTGGCGCAGCGCAGCGGGATCCTCGTCGCGGGCGCGCTCGATCGCACCGGCCATCTTGTCGCGGAGCCCGGCGAGGTCGACGTCGGCGAGGACGCGCGGCTCGACGCGCTGCTCCCCCGGCTTCGGGGTCGCGCTGCTGTTGAACGTGTGGCGCTCCCGGACCTTGACGCGGACGTACAGCGGCGGCTCGGCGCCAGGCTCCCAGAACCACGCCTCGCCCACGGGGAGAGACGCGAGGGAGTCCATCAGCTCGGCCTGCTGCTCCTTCGTCCCGGCGTTCTTGACGTACTGGTCGTAGAGCGCCTTCTGGTCGATGCCCGAGACGAGGCGGAGCGCGATCAGGATGTCGATCTGCGACAGCGCGTGCTTGTTGACGAGCGCCGGCCGCTGGCTGATCAGGGTCGACCCGAGCCCGGCGAGGCCGCCGCGACGGACGATGCCCGCGTAGACGCCGAGCAGGACATTGTCGCCGGCGCCTTCGCGCTCCTGCGGGACGAACATGTCGGCCTCGTCGATGAAGAGGTGCAGCGGGAAGTCCATGCCCGGCTCCATCTTGCGGCGGTGGAGACGGTCGCCGAACGCGGTCGCGAAGTCACGCTCGGCCTTGCGGCTGCCGAGCAGGGAGAGGTCGAGGACGTAGTAGCCGGGGTGGTCGAGGACGAGGTCGGCGACGACGCGGCCAGCGTCGCGCTCGAGCGGGAGGTCGCCGTGCTGGCCGCCGATCACGATGACGGGCAGGCCGGCACTCTCGCCGTCCGCGCTCGCGCGGAGTCCCCACCAGGCGCCGGTCGGGTCGAGCGCGACGAACGGGATCCGGGCGGCGACGAGCTCCTCGGCGATCACGGCGGCCGTGTACGTCTTGCCCTTCCGGCGCTGCGCCATGATCGCGGCGGTCTTGGTCACGAAGTCGATCGGGAGGTCGACGCCCTCGGCGATGTGCAGCACGTCGGTCATGGGCGCACGAGGGTCGGGACATCCCAGAGGCCGCGGTAGTTGCGGACGGCGCCGCTCGGGATCTCGACGGGAGGCTTGATCGGCTTCACGTCGGACATCACCCACGCCCAGCGGCCGGGGGCGAAGTTCCCGAACGGCAGCTCGTCGTCGATGAAGTCGAACCCGAGCGCATCACTTGTCGACACGATGTCGACAAGTACGGCGACGGCGACGATGGCGCCGCGCGGGAGCTCGCCGGCACGGAAGAACTGGCCGTACTCGTCGAGCAGCGCGTCGAGCATCCGAGGCTGGCTGTCGACGAACTCGCCGAGCTCGTCCAGGGTCGGGTTCGCGCCCGCGCACGGCCAGGAGCCGCGGAGGCCGGCGAGTCCCTTCGCGGCGTGGATCGCGATCGGGCCGCGGTAGTCGGAGCGCCACGAGCGCGTCTCGATGGTCTTGACGCCGGCCGCGACCAGGGACGCCCACGGCTGCGTCAGGGTCAGACCCTTCACTCGCCGACGACCAGGCTGCGGAGGATCACGGCGATCTCGTTCTCGTCGCCAGGCCGCCACGAGTAGACGCCGACCAGCCGTTGCGTCTCGGTGTTCGCGATGCCCTGCTCGAGCGCCATGCCCTCGGCCGCCTCGTTGGCTGCGTCACCGACGCCGCGAACCTGCGAGAGGAAGGCGAACACCTCCGGCGGCAGCTTCCCCTCGTCGTTGGCGTCGGCGAGGATCAGGCGCGGCGGGTCCTCGTGGATGAGCAGGAGGTACAGGCGGAACGCGCCAGGCGGGCCGGCCGGAACCGGGATCAGCCAGGACGTCCAGCCGTGGGCGTGGGCGGCGTCGACCACCCACTGCTGGAACTCGGTCACGCCTGCACCTCCTGCGGGAACGCGTCGTGCGAGAGCTTCAGCCGAGCCCCGGTCGCCAGCTCGTGCTCGTGCGGCGAGCAGACGAGCGCGACCGCGGGCACGCGGCCGGAGCCCTTCTCGCGGTGGACGACTTCACGCGCGAGCAGATGCCAGAACACCGGGACGCGGTGAACCGGCGGAGAGCCGCACGCCTCGATCTGACACTGGCCGCCCATCGCCCTACTCCTCGGCGAACGGGACGCGCGGGCGGGGCGGCGCCGGCTTCAGCGCCTTCCAGCTCGACTTCGGGATCGCCTGGAACTTCACGTACTCGTGCGGCGCCTTCCGCACCTCCGTGTCCTTCAGCGGCGTGGTGTTCTCGGGGAGGTCGCGCTCCTCGTAGAAGTGCGAGAGGGCGTTCGCCTTGCTCGTCGCGGTCGCCTCGCCCTCCACCGTCCACGTCTTGCCGAGGTCGACCGACGCGAGGATCACGTACTCCGTCTTGCCCTTCACCTTCCCGCCTCCGCCGCCGGCCGCCGCGCCAGCGGCAGCCGTGTCGAGGGGCTCCTGCACTTCTGCTTGTGCCATGCCTGCTGCTCCTTTCGGGCCCCAGCCGGGACCGGGTCGTGGTTCAGATCGCTTCGCCGAGCGCGGAGCCGAGCTGCGCCATCGGCTCGGGCGGCACGAAGTAGCCCGTCTTGTCCGTGGCGCGCTGCGCCTGCGACCAGACGAGCCGGGCCGCCTGCTCGATCCGCTCGGAGATAGGGACGCCCTCCGCCGGAGGCGGTTCGGGAGCGGAGCCCGCGCCGCCGCCGTCGCCGGCCGCCTCACGGATCGCCCGCCGGAGCTCGTCGCGGGTCAGGTTCTCGTCGATGGCGCGCTGGAGCCACTTGCTCTGCTCGTCGGGCTCGAGCGGTGCCACCTCGGCGTGGATCCAGAAGCCGAGCTCCTCCCGACGCCGGGACCGCGCGACACGACCGCAGACGGAGCGGATGTTCGCGAGCGTGCCGGGATCGAGGCCGGTGACGCGCTGAACCATGTCGTAGCGGGAGGCCGGGTCGTCCGCCGCCTGCGCGAACTCCTCCCCGAACAGCTCCTCGCCGTGGTTCATGCCGTCGCCGATCCACCAGCGGGACGCGCGATCGATGTTCCCGAGCCGGCGCATCAGCTCCAGCCAGACTTCGATGTGGATCTTCTCGTCCAGCTCCATCGAGGTCGGGCCGAGCGGGACCTTCAGGCCGCGGTGGCCGTCGACCTTGATGTCGAGCACGAGCTGCTGCTCGGGTAGAACCAGCTCCTTACTACCGGCCATCTTCGTCCTCCTCGTTAGAAACTATTTCTAGGCAGGCGGTGTGGGCAAGCTCGCCGAAGAACCCCTGCTGGTAGTCCTCCGTCGGGAGCACCGGCTTCTCGCAGACATCGCAGTCGCCGACCTTCTTCACGCGAGCGTGAGCTGCCCCGGCAGCGCCCGCTCAGGGATCTCGCACCACTCCACGCCGTCGAGCAGCTTGCCGCCGTCCGAGGGGTGAGGGCCGGCGTACCGCATCCGGGTCAAGCGGAGCGCGTTGTCCTCGATGCCATAGACGTCGAGGTTCTCGGTGGTATAGACCGAGCCGTCGACGCCGACCCATCGCACGTTCTCGCTTGAGGCGCCGAACGGGTCAGGCGTCCACGAGCCCCACTGCTTCATGTGGAGCGCGACCGAGCGACCCTCGCCGAGGATCACCGGGGACGGGTCGATCATCAGGCCGGCGCCCATGTGGGCCGGCCGACGAGCCTCGCCGTAGAGGACGTAGTCGCGGATCTCGCGGGCCCAGTCCGGGTGCATCGGCCGTGCAGCCGGGATGTCGGTCGCGCCCTGCTTGCGCGGGCCGCTCTCGCCGCCGACGATGATCCAGCCGAAGCCGGAGAGGTCGAGGGTGCGGAGGCGCCGGCTGGCCTCCGCACCCCCTGTCGCGTCGTCGGCCGCCGTAGACTCTGCCGAGCCGGACCGGTCGAGAGGGCGCGAGTCCTGAGTGGAGCTGGCGGGAATCGAACCCGCATCCGAAGGCGCCGCCGACTGCATGCCGCCGTCGACGCTCTCACGCGGCACGTCAGCCGCGGCCGGCTGGCCCGCCAGGGGCAGCCCCGAGGGGAACAGCGAACCGAGCAGCGGCTCGGCGCTGATGAAGCGGAGCGCGGCCGGGATCCCCCGGAGCACGTCGACGCGGGAGACGAACGCGGCCGACTCGACGGAGACGCCGAGCCAGACGTTCGGGTAGCCGTCGCCCCAGTCCGCCGGCAGGCAGTGATGGATGCGACCGGGCCGCTTCGTGAGGATCTGGAACGTGTGCTGCGGCGAGCGGCGGATGATGTCCCACGCCTCGTCCCGCCAGTCGTCGGCGTTGACGTGGAACCAGTCCGACCACGAACACGTGAAAACGAGCTTCGGCTCCTCCCACTTCAGCGGCGCGTCAAACTTCGTCTTGGAGCGGCGCACGAGCTCGGGATCGTTGCCGTACTGCCGCTGCTCGCGGAACATGTAGCACCCGTCGCAGCCAGGGGACACCCGCGTGCATCCCATCCACGGATTCCAGGTCGACTCAGTCCAGGAAATGCCGGTCTGGTCACCCACGAGCTGCCTGCTTTCCAGCGCGATCGGCCACGTATCGGGATACCCTAGAGCCGGGGGCGGACGGATGCCGCGTGAGTGGCTACGCGACCTGCGAGCGCAGCTTGTTCGCGTCGCGGCGGGCCTGCCACTTGAACCAGCGAACCGGCCCCTCGCGGTACACGTTCGTGTCGGCGTTCCTCGCCCATCCGAACCACTTGCTGAAGATGCCCTCGAACGAGCTGACGCCGGATTCGACGACGCCGGCCACGTTAGGCGGCGGCGGGAGCGATCCGGGACCGGCGGCGGCGGGGAGGCTTGGCCGGCATGCGGAGCCCGTAGTGGACGCAGAGGGCACCGCGCAGCTCGTCCTGGTAGGAGCGCCGGCCGGACCCGATCCGGGCCAGCTCGAGCGCCTGGTAGAGCGGGAGCGGGAGGCGGAGGTTGAGCCAGTCGCCACTCTTCGAGGGCTTCGTGTCGCGCTGGTCGACTTCGCACTCGACGCCGTACCGCTTCGCGAGGATCGAGACGACCACTTCGGTCAGGTTCGTGCCGCGGTCCTTCGCGTCCTCGGCGAGGCGCTGGCGGAGCTCGGCCGGAACGAGCAGCTCTCCGGACGATCCGGAGCGGAGCCGGACGAAAGCCTGGATGTGCTGGTCGCTCACTCGCGCATCAGGATACATAGGCCAGTCGGATGGACCCGCCGGGGCGCGCACCCTCGCTGACGCCCCGGCGGTTCTCGGGCTCAGGCCTCGGGGGCCGGCTCAGGCTGCTCTTCGGCGGCCGGCGGCTCCTCCGGCGGCATCGGCTCGCCGGTCGCAACGTCGACGTTGCCGAGCGTGGCGAACGAGCCGTGCGCGGTGGTGACGTTGACACCCTCGGTCGCCAGCTTCGTGACGAACTTCTGGACGGCGGCAGCGATCGCCTCCTCGGCCTCCTTGCGCTTCTTCGGGTTCTTCTCTTCCACGTGCCCGTCGATGTAGACGTTCCAGCTCACGGTCAACTCCTTTCAGTCGGGGTCAGCGTACGAGATACCGCGGATCGCGTCACGGCGGAGGTAGCGGCCTATGTCGCCGTCCTCGGCGAACTCCGCGCGGCAGGCGACCACGCGCTGGTGGCGGGCAGCGAACGCCGCCGGCACGAGCGCGTCGGCGACGGCGCTGGCGTGGACGATCTCGCCGCGCTCGCCGGTCGGGCCGGACACCTCGAGCCCGAGCAGCTCGGCCGCGAACTTCTCCAGGTCGTAGCCCGCGGGGCACTCGACGCCGAAGGTGACGGTGATCCGAGGCTCGCCCGCCGGGACCGGCACTACTCCCACTCGTCCTTCCGCTTCTCGCGCTCGATCACGCCCTTCTTGTGGCCGGCCTCGTAGGCGGCGGCGAGCTTCGGGTCGGACGGGGGGCGGGGCTCGATCCCAGCGGTGCCGTCGCGGAAGCCGCGCTCACGCATGCCGCCGGCGCCGTCGCCGTCCTTGATCGGGCCGAAGAAGTGGCTCACGCCGGCTTCGCTTCCCGGTAGGCAGCCTGGAGTTTGTGGAGCAGAGGGGCGGCCTCCCGATGGGTGGCGTCGACCATGCGCGCGACACCGTCGATCAGCAGGCCGATCTCTTCGCGGGTGACGGGCAGCATCGGGACGCGCTCGACCGGGCCGCCGCAGGCGTAGCAGAAGTGCCTGTCGCCGTGGAGGCCGTGGACAGGGCAGCGCGCGATCAGGACGAGCTCAGCCACCGACCGCCTCGGCGACGTCGGCAGGGCTGTGAACCGGCGTCTCGATCTCTTGGTCGCGGAACGGCCAGCGGCGACGGCGGACGCGGACGAGCACGAACGTCGGCCACCAGCCGTCGTCCCAGTCGGCGCGGTCGCTGCCGTACCGCTCCGCCTTCCAGTGGCAGCGGAACGTCAAGCCCTCGCACGTGAACTCCGACGTGCCGTGCCGGTCGCCCGGCGAGAGCGAGCGCCAGGCGACTTCGGGGAGGGGGTTCTCGGGATCCTCGATCACGCGCGGCACGCCGTACTGGCCGCGGTAGTCCGGGTTGGCGACGTACCGCTCCTTGTAGAAGCGGGGCAGGAAGCCGTGCACCTGAGACACGACGGTGCGGAAGTGGTTCCACTCGTCGCCCTCTTCGCGCTGCCGCGCCTCACGGGCGGCCTGCTCACGCTCGCGTTCCTTCAGCTCGGCCTCGCCCTTGGCGACGACGTCGGGCTTCATCGGGGCGGCTCGAGCGCGAGGCGGGCGGGGCCGGCGGGCAGCCCGAGGTCGCCGACCTGGGCTTCCTTGACGGACGTGGAGCGGAGGTCGCGGTAGAGGCGGAGGAACTGGCCGCGGACGACGCCGGCCTCGTCGGTGGCGCGGAAGGCGTGCCAGCCGCCGACCCGGTCGAGGGCTTCACGCACGAGCGGGTGCACCTCCGGCGGATCGCCGCGGGCGTCCTCTGACTTGCGGGCCCAGCCCATCCGGGCCTCGATCTGCGCGAGCGCCTGCGCCTCGGTCGGGAGGGAGAGCAGACGCTCGACCGCTGCCTCTCGGAGCGCCTTGATCGTCGGGAAGAAATCCGACGTGCGGATCAGCTCCCGCGCGGCGGCCTCGACCGCGGCAGGCGGGAGGTCGGAGAGCTCGGCGAGGTAGAGCGCGAGCACGTCCGGCGTGATCTTCTCTCGCCTGAACGCCTTCGTCAGAAGGCCGAGGGCGGCGGCGAGGACAGCGGACACGAGCGGCAATCCTGATACGCGAGGCGGACGGCATCAGGCGGATTCCTTCAGGAGGGCGCGGCCGAGCTCGACGTGGCCAGCGGCCTTCAGCCGGAGGGCTTCGAGACGCGGCGAGTAGGGCCACTCGATGTCGGCCGGCTCGCCGTGCCACCGCTCGCGGAACAGCGGCCAGTCCCGGTTGCGGTCGTCGATCACGCAGGCGTCGCCGTTCCAAGTGCAGTCGTCGGCGCGCTCGACGGAGAACCGGACGCCGACGTAGGCGGCGCCAGGCCGGCCGGTGAAGACCGTGACCGGGAGGACCTGCGCGAGGTCGGCGAGGTCGGCGAGGTTCACGACGTCGGTCACCGCGGCGAGCTCGCCCGCGATGACGATGGCGGAGTCGCCCGTCCACGTCGAGTCGATCGCGCGGCCGGCGTCGTCGACGTTCCAGGCGTGCGGGTAGACGTGCTTCAGGTCGGGCTCGAGCGCGAAGCCCTCCACGTAGTCGAGGCCGTACTCGATCGAGAGGATGATCGCGTTCGAGTAGCAGTGGCCGGGCGTCATCCGCGGGATCCCCTCGGGGAGCGGGCCAGGCATGTGCCACTCGCCGTGCTGGAGCACGAAGTCGGCGGGGCCGCGGTACACGAGCCCGGCCGGAGCGGTCGGCCAGCGCTCGGCCTCCAGCCAGCGGGCGAGCTTCTTGTTCGGGTCGGGGCGGCCGGCGCGCGCCATCAGGCCTCGTGCTCCCGGAGGACGGGGCAGCCGGCATCGTGCGCGACGGTCGAGCGCCAGACCTTCCCGTCCCAGTGCAGGAACAGATTTGCGCGGCAGTCGGGGCACGGCATGTAGTCGGCGGTCAGCCACTCCGGCAGCGGCACCCCAGGCGGAGCGTCGATCTCTACGTAGTCGTAGCGGTCGCTGCCGTGGTCGGCGGGACGAGCGGGCCAGCTCACGGCGGGGATCCCCCCATGCCGGTCGGGGCGAGCTCGCCGAAGCGCGCGAACCGCTTCATGAACGCGACCTTCACGGTGTTCGTCGGGCCGTTCCGGTGCTTGGCGATGTTCAGCTCCGCGATCCCGACCTGGTCGGTGTCCTCCGGGTTGTAGTACTCGTCGCGGTAGATGAAGATCACCACGTCCGCGTCCTGCTCGATCGCGCCCGAGTCGCGTAGGTCGGAGAGGACGGGCCGCTTGTCGTGGCGCGTCTCGACGCCGCGGGAGAGCTGCGACAGCGCGAGCACCGGCACGCCGAGCTCGCCGGCCAGCACCTTCAGCGACCGGCTGATCGCGGAGATCTCCTGGTTGCGGTTCTCCTGCGAGACGCCGGAGGTCATGAGCTGGAGGTAGTCGATGCAGACGAGCTGGAGGTCGGGCTTCTGCATCTTCAGCCGGCGGGCCTTCGACCGGATCTCGGTCATCGTGATCAGGCCAGCGTCGTCGATGTAGAGCGGCGCCTTCACGAGGCGATCCGACACGCCGGTCAGTCGCCGCCACTGTTCGGCGTTGAGCTTGCCGTTCCGCAGAAGGTTCGACTCGACGAGCCCCTCCTGCGACATCAGCCGTTGCGTCACTTCGGACTGCGACATCTCGAGCGTGAACAGCGCGACCGGCGCGTTCAGGCGGATCGCGATGTTGGCGAGGATCCCGAGCGCGAGCCCGCTCTTCCCCATCGAGGGGCGGGCGGCTAGCACGACGAGGTTGCCGGGCTGGAAGCCGGAGGTCACCTCGTCGAGGGGGCGAAGCCCGGACGGGACGCCCGTGATCTCCTCGCCGCGCTCGTAGGCGTCGGTGACCTTCTGGAAGGCAGGGCCGACCGTGTCGGCCAGGGACACGAACCGCGACTCGGTGCGGTCCTGCGTCAGGTCGTAGACGATCGTCTCGGCGGCGTCGAGCATCCCCGGCCCGTCGCGGCCTTCGCGCTCGAACCCGAGGCGGGCCATCTCCTGCCCGGCGCGCACGAGCGACCGCGCGATCGACATCTCTCGCACGATCCGGGCGTAGTGGGCAGCGTTCGACGAGGCCGGCACGAGCGCGGCGAGCTCGTTGATGCGGACGCGACCGCCGATCTCCTCCAGGAGCCCGAGCTTCTCCAGCTCGTCGGAGAGGGTGATCGCATCGACGGGCTCGTTCCGCATGTTGAGCGCCAGCGCCGTGTCGAAGATCCGGCCGTGCGAGGCGCGGTAGAAGTCGGCCGAGCGGAGCACCTCGGCGACAGCGTCGACGGCGCGCGGCGAGAGCAGCATCGACCCGAGCACGGACTCCTCGGCGTCGAGGTTCTGCGGCGGGACGGACGCGTAGGACTGCTCGCTCACCTCCGCCACGCCTCGTTCCACTGGCGGTCGAACTCCTCGCGCGGCGTGCGGAGCAGCGTCAGGTCGAAGCCGCCAGGGTTCGGGTGGCGGCGGTAGGCGCGAACCAGATCCGCGACGGTCGCGAACGGACCCTCCTCGTTGTACTCGGGGTTGAAGCGATGCGACGCCGGGTCCTCGATCTCGAAGTACCAGCCGTCCGAGCGTTCCTCGATCCGGCAGTCGAGGCCGGTGCTCACGCCGTCCCCGCGGCGAGCTGGCGGAGGGCTTCGGCGTCCATGCCTTCGACGGCGGCGCCGAACCGGCGGATGTCCTCGGCGCTCATGCCCTGGTCGGGCCGGCGGAGCTCCAGGTCGAGCCACTGCTTGCGGAGCAGATCGGGGTCGAGCGAGGTGCGCCAGTGATCGCGCTCGAGCAGGGCCGCGGCCTTCCGGCGGACCCTGTCGGCGAGCAGCCGGGCGAACACCTCCGGCTCGGCGTGCAGGTTCTCCAGCTCGCCCTCCATCCCGTGCGCCTCGGCGTACCGCTGGCACTCGATCCAGTAGAGGGCGCGGATGCCGACCGTGCGCCCGCGGCCGTTCAGGGCGATCACGGCCTGCGTCATCCGGGGCGAGGCCGGGTCTATACCGCAGACGTCGGTGAGGGCGTCGAGCGGGAGGTTCGTGCGGCCGTCGATCCAGACGGCAGGAGGGACAGACAAGTCCGCCTCCGGCGGCTCTGCCGGCGGAGGGGGGAGGGGGGGTTCTTCTTCGGGACCCTTCTTAGGTTCGGAAGAGGAATCGCGCGCGCGAGGTGCCGCACCCGTGCGGCTACCCCTGGCCGCACCCGTGCGGCTAGGGGGGGCGCCAGCGGCGGCGTCGACGAGGGCCCAGACGTTCGGGAGGTTGACCTTCCCGACCTTCCGCCGCTCGATGCTGACGAGCCCGAGTTTCACGAGCGAGGCGATGTAGCGGTCGAGCGTGTCGACGCTCACGCCGGACGACTCGGCGATCTCGGAGCGGGGCGCCTCGAACCCGCCGCGGGCAGCCGCGCCGCCGCGGCGGTTGGCGTGCTCGGTCAGAGCCACGTAGACGCTCCGGGCAGTGGCGAGCTTGGCCCCGGAGAACTCGGAGGCGATCAGGTCGAGCGCGTCGTGCGTCTGGTAGCAGAACGCCGGACGCCGGTAGTCGAGGACTTCACGCGCCACGCCATCCTTGCCCTCAGGCATACTCCTCCTCACGTTCTTCCAGGGACGATCGATCATCGGGCGCCTCGGCGCCCGTGTTCGTTCCGGGAGCGGAGAGGCCGGCCACGGATGATGCCACCTTCGCGCTGGAAAGCAAGCGCAGCCGGCGGGCCTTCGAGCGGCAGGACTCGCCGTGGTAGCGGCGACGGCGGGACGAGTCGGTCGGGAGCTCCTTGCCGCAGCCCTCGCACGTGGCGAGGTCGGGCAGGAGGGCGGCGAGCACGCCGGCCGGGTACCAGCCGTCGACCGGCCCGTAGACGCGCTCGAGCGGTGCGAGCTGCCGGGCGACCGGGAAGGCGTGGCCGCGCTCGAACATGCTGAGCGAGCCCTTGGCGACCCCGGTCAGGTCGGCAACGCTGTCGAGGGAGCGGTCGCCGCGCTTCTCGCGCATAAAGGTGCGAACCCTCACGGCTCGTTCGTGCCGTTCGGACGCGACAGGAGCCCCGGAGCCGCGTCGGAGGCTTCCTCGGCACCCCCGGTGCCTTCCAGCGTGTCAGCGACGGCGGTGAGGGCGGAGTCGAGACGTTCGACGTAGGGGCCGATCGCCTCGGAGCCGCCGTACTCATCGAGGGCGTGGACGAGCTCGGCCGCCTCATCGGCGACGGCGAGCAGCGCCACGAGGTCATCCCGCGCGACGGCGGTCGCGTCGTAGGAGGCAGCGTCGGCGAGCCGCCGGACGCGGGACGCAACCCCTTCACGCTCGCGTGAGACGGGCATCAGTGGCGAGCCCATTCGGGTGCGTCAGGTACTTCGACGCGGCCAGTGCGACGGACGACCGCGCAGACGTCCTCCATCCCCGAGGCGCCGGGCCAGGAGGGCGCGGAGAGCAGGAGGTTCAGCTCGTCGAGGGCGGCCTCGTCGGAGAGCAGCGACGGGTCACGGGTGGGGACGAGCTCGCGGAGCCGCTCGGCGTCGGCCTCGTCGGACGGGTCGAGCCATTCGTGGACGGGGCACGT
>JBJMQJ010000512.1:0-13717 GCA_045802765.1 Myxococcales bacterium | reverse complement strand
TGGACCTGGAGCACGGCGGCAACGTGCTCGGCCGCGTCGCCGCGGGAAAGGGCGTGGACGTGATCGCCTTCTCCGGGAAGCTGTCGCACTTGTACGTCCCCGGGGCGGAGGCGAGGACCCTCACCGTGGTCGCCGTCGGCGCTCGCGGCGAGCTGTCAGTCCTCGGGACGGTGTCGACGGCACCCGAGGCACACTGCGTGGCGGCGGACGATCAGGGGAACGCCTACGTGTGCGATCCCTCCAAGGGCCGTCTGCTCGTGGTCCGCGATCCGTATCCGGCTTCCCGATGAATTCCCCCTCACGTGCTAGCCTGCCGTAGCCGTGACGAGGATCGACGAGGCGGGCCGGACCTCCTTCGACCGCAACGCGGAGCTGTACGACGCCGCCCGTCCACCGTACCCCGAGGCGCTCGTCGACCACGTGGTGGCGCGGAGCGGAATTCCGCCCAAAGGCCGGATCCTCGAGATCGGCGCAGGGACGGGCAAGGCGACGGTCCCGTTCGCGCGGCGCGGATATGCGATCCTGGCGCTGGAACCCGGCGCCAACATGGCGGCGGTCCTGCGCAGGAACGTGGCTGCGTTTCCGGCGGTCGCGGTCGAAGTGGGCACCTTCGAGACGTGGGTGGGGGCGAATGGCTCCTTCGACCTGGTGGTCTCGGCGCAGGCCTTCCATTGGGTCGACCCGGCCGTCCGCTGCGTGAAGGCCGCCGCGGCGCTGCGCTCCGGCGGTGCGCTGGCCTTGATCCGCAACGAGACGTCCGGGCTCGAGGCCGGCCTGCGCGCCGAAATGGAGGCGGCGTATGCGCGCTGGTTCCCCGCGGTGACCTGGACTCCGGCGCGCGACTCGACCGGATCGAAGCGCGACGAGCTGACTGACGAAATCAAACGGAGCGCCCTGTTCGGTCCCGTCCAGATCGCCTCGTTCCCCTGGACGGCGCGCTACACGACCCGCCAGTATCTCGACCTGCTCGAGACGCATTCCGACCACGCGCTGCTCGATCCGGCGCGCAGGACCGCGCTGTATGCCGCCATCGCCGGCGTGATCGAGCGGCGCGGCGGCCGCATCGAGGTCCCCTACGTCGCCATGCTGCTGTTGACCGTCCGCGAGGATTGATGCCAGTTGTGTGCATGGCCGTCCCGCAGGCTTCTGCGGCGCTCGCGCGCTTCACCATCCTCGATCTCAGCCGGGTCCGCGCCGGACCTACCTGCGTGCGGCAGCTCGCCGACTGGGGCGCGAACGTGATCAAGGTCGAGATCCCCGAGCACCTGGAGCCGGGCGATCCGGCGGGCGGGCCGCGCCAGGGTCCCGACTTCCAGAACCTGCACCGCAACAAGCGCGGTATCACGCTCGACTTGAAATCGCCCGACGGAGTGGCCGTCTTTCGCCGCCTGGCGGCGAAGGCCGACGTGGTGGTCGAGAACTTCCGACCCGACGTGAAGACGCGGCTGGGCATCGACTACCCGGCGCTGAGCAAGCTCAATCCGCGGCTCGTCTACGCGAGCATCTCGGGCTTCGGCCAGGACGGCCCGTATCGGGACCGCCCGGGCGTGGACCAGATCGCGCAGGGCCTGGGCGGGCTGATGTCGATCACCGGCGAGCCGGGACGAGGGCCCATGCGCGTCGGCATCCCCATCGCCGACCTCACCGCCGGCCTCTTTTGCGCGCTCGGCATCCTGGTCGCGCTGCTCGAGCGCGAGGTGTCGGGCAAGGGGCAGGAGGTGGCCACCTCGCTCTTGGAGTCGCAGATCTTCATGCTCGACTTCCAGGCCTCGCGGTGGCTGAACGCCGGCGAGGTGCCGCCGCAGGCGGGCAACAATCACCCGACCAGCATCCCGACGGGCGTCTTCAAGACGCGCGACGGCCACATCAACGTCGCGGCCGTGGGCGGGACCATGTGGGAGCGGCTCTGCCGCGCCATTGGAGCCGAAGCCTTGATCGAGAGGCCCGGGTATGCCACGGCCGCGGCGCGCCTGAAGAACCGCGATGCGCTCAACGCCGAGCTGGAAATCTACCTGGCAGGACGCACCAGCGCCGAGTGGGTCGATCGACTCAACGAAGCGGGCGTGCCCTGCGGGCCCATCCACTCGATCGACGAGGTCTTCGCCGACCCGCAGGTCGAGCACCTGGGCATCGTGCGCGAGATCGCGACGCGCGGCCGCACGCTGCGCGTCCTTCGGCAGCCGGTGAGCTTGAGCCGCACGCCGAGCCGGATGGTAGCTCCGCCGCCAGACCGCGGAGAGCACACCGGGGAAGTCCTGCGCGAGCTCGGCTTCTCCGACACCGAGATCGAGAAGCTGCGCAAGGACAGGGTCATCTGAGGGAGAGCCGCATGGAGAGAAGCGACAAGATGCTGGCCCGCAAGGAGGGGCGCGTCGGCACGATGATCTTCAACAACCCCGAGCGCCACAACGCCGTCTCGCTCGAAATGTGGCAAGCCGCCGCGAAGATCCTCGAGGACTTCGCCGCGGACGACGAGGTGCGCGTCGTCGTCCTCGCCGGGGCAGGGGGGAAGTCCTTCGTCTCCGGCGCCGACATCTCCAAGTTCGAGGACGAGCGCGCGACGCGCGAGGCCGTGGAGCGTTACAACGCCGCCACCGAGAAGGTCTACTCGGGGGTCGCCGCCTATCCCAAGCCGACCATCGCCATGATCCAGGGATACTGCCTCGGCGGCGGGCTCAACCTCGCCGTCTGCTGCGATCTACGCTTCTGCTCGGAAGCATCGCGATTCGGCCTGCCCGCGGCGAAGCTCGGGCTGGGATACGGTTACCCCGGGCTGAAGCGCTTCATCGACACCGTCGGGCCCTCGCACACGAAGGACATCTTCTTCAGCGCGCGCCAGTTCGGCGCCGCGGAGGCGCTGGCGATGGGGCTCGTCAACCGCGTGCTCCCGGACGCCGAGCTGGCTTCCTCCGTCCGCGAATATGCCGAGGGCGTCGCAGCCAATGCGCCGCTCACCGTCGATGCCATCAAGCAGATCTCGTTGGAGGTGCTGAAACCGGAAAGCGAGCGCGACCTGAAGCGCGCCGCCGATCTCGTCGCGCGCTGCTTCGCCAGCCAGGACTACGTCGAAGGCCGCAAGGCGTTCCTGGAGAAGCGCAAGCCGCTGTTCACCGGCAAGTAGGAGCCCGCGTGTCGTCGGTGATCCTGCGCGCGCTCGGCAAGCGCTTCGGCGACCAGACCGCGCTCGACGGCGTCTCGCTCGAGGTCCAGCATGGGCAGCTGGTCTGCCTGCTCGGGCCGTCGGGATGCGGGAAGACTACGGCGCTGCGTCTGATCGCCGGCTTCATCGAGCCCACCGCAGGGGAGATCCTCCTCGGAGACCGGGTGGTATCCTCGCCGGGGCGCGCGTTGCCTCCCGAGCAGCGCAACGTGTCGATGGTCTTCCAGACGCACGCGCTCTGGCCGCACATGACGGTCGCCGAGAACGTCGCGTACGGCCTCCAGGTAAGGAAGCTCGATCGGGCGACCATCGCCAGGAAGGTCTCCGCCATCCTGGCCACCACCCGGCTGGCGCCCTTCGCCGCGCGCTATCCGGGCGAGTTGTCCGGCGGGCAGCAGCAGCGCGTCTCGCTCGCCCGCGCGCTCATCGTCGAGCCCGACACGCTGCTCCTCGACGAGCCGCTCTCGAGCCTCGACGCCAATTTGCGCGAGGAGATGCGTTTCGAGGTGCGCAGGCTGCACGATGCCTACCGTTACACCAGCATCTACGTCACGCACGACCAGGGCGAGGCGATGACCACGGCCGACCGCATCGCGGTGATGAACGCCGGCCGCATCGAGCAGCTCGGCACTCCCGAGGAGGTGTACGACCGCCCGCGCTCCGAGTTCGTCGCGCGCTTCCTCGGCGGCAGCAACATCCTCCGGGGCAGGGCGGTCGATGCGACGCACGTCTCGTTCGCCGGGACGCCGATCGAGTGCCGCGGCGCGACCCTCGCCCTGGGGGCCGAGGTCGCCGTTTCCATCCGCCAGCACGAGATCGGCATCTCCAACCATGCGGCGCGTCCGGCGGCCGCCAACGCCGTGCAGTGCACCGTGGTGCGCAACGTGTTCCTCGGCGGCGCCCGCGACTACGTCGTCGAGGCGCCAGACGGCACGCAGCTGCGGATCACGGCCGCGCCCGGAGAGAGCTTCGCCCCGGGCGCCTCCGTCTGGCTGACCCTGCCGCCCGATCGGTGCAGGGCGCTGGTATCGTAATAGTGGAGGGGACACCATGTTTTTATGGTGTCCCCCATTGGCGTCACGATGTTTTATGCTGTCCCCCAGTGGCGTCACAGCGGAGTCATCCATGCAGCCACGCACGGTCGGCAGGCGCCTCCTCGAGATTCTCACCCTCGCCGCGATCGCGGTGCTGCCGCCGGCCGGCAGGGCGCGGGCAGCGGGCCCGGCGCCAGGCAAGATCACCCCCGAGCTGATCGAGGCCGCGAAGAAGGAAGGCAAGGCGATCTGGTACACCGCCGTGGACCTTCCGGTCGCCGAGCGCATCGGCAAGGCGTTCGAGGCGAAGTACCCGGGCATCGCCATGCGCGTCGAGCGCTCGGGCGGCGAGCGGATCTTCCAGCGCATAGGCCAGGAGTACGCGAGCAACATCCACGCGGTGGACGTGGTGAACAGCTCGGACGCCGCGCACTTCATCGTCTGGAAACGCGACGGCATCCTCGCGCCGTACGTCCCCGAGGACGTCGTTCTCCATTACCCGGCGGAGCACAAGGATCCGGACGGGCTCTTCGCCAGCTGGCGCGTCTGGCTGAGCGTCATCGGCTACAACACCAAGCTGGTGAAGGCGGAGGAAGCCCCGAAGAGCTTCGCCGATCTGCTCGATCCGAAGTGGTCCGGCAAGATCGTCAAGGGCCATCCCGGATACAGCGGCACGATCATGACCGCGACCTTCCAGATCTCGCGCGAGCTCGGGTGGGAATACTTCGAGAAGCTGGCCAGGCAGAAGGTCATGCAGGTGCAGTCCTCGGCCGACCCGCCCAAGAAGCTGGCTCTCGGCGAACGGGCGATCATGGCGGACGGAAACGAATACAATCTGTTCCAGCTCAAGGAGAAGGGCGAGCCGGTCGAGATCGTCTACCCGACCGAAGGGACGCCGCTGATCGTCGGCCCGTCCGGCGTCCTCAAGGACGCGCCCCACCCGAACGCGGCGCGGCTCCTGCAAAGCTTCCTCTTCTCGGCCGAGGCGCAGCAGCTCATGGTCGACTTCGGCGGGCTGCGCTCCATGCACGCGCTGGTCAAGGACAAGGCGGGGCGCAAGCCGCTACGGCAGATCAAGCTGATGAAGGACGACCCGGTGGCGGTCGAGAAGCAGGCGGACGACATCAAGGCGCGGTACAGCAAGTACTTCAAGGTCTGACGGTGGCCCCGCGGGCATTGCCGTGGCGGTCTCGCCCCGATCTCTCGGGCGCGATCCTGGCCGTGTTCGCGCTGGCGCTCTGTCTCCTCGTCGTGCTCCCGATCGGCTGGCTCGTCGTCTTTGCCTTCACCGCGCGCGGAGGCGGGTTCACGCTGGCCAATTTCCAGCTGCTCTTCAGCGACGCGGCCTTTCTCGATCCTCTTCTCACCACGCTGACGCTCGCGGTCTCCGTCAGCCTGATCTGCTGCCTGGTGGCTGCGCCGATGGGATGGATCGTCGCGCGCACCGACATGCCGCTGCGCCGCGCCGTGCGCTTCATCGTCATGGCGTCGTTCGTGACGCCCCCTTTCCTGGGGGCCATCGCCTGGGAGCTTCTCGCGGCGCCGAACAGCGGGCTCCTCAACCAGCTCCACCGCGCCTCGACGGGCGCCGGTCCCGAGGCGGTGTTGTTCAACGTGTACAGCCTCGCCGGCCTCGTCCTCGTCATCTCTTGCTACACGTTCCCGTACGTGTTCGTGCTGGTGGCCAATGCGCTCGATCGCATCCCGGGCGAATTGGAGGACGCGTCGTCGATCCTCGGTGGAAGCGCCTGGCGGACGGCGCGAAGGGTGACCATTCCGCTCGCGCTCCCCGCGCTGGCGGCCGGTGCGCTGATCGCCTTCCTGCAGGCGATGACCTTGTTCGGCGCGCCCGGCATCCTCGCCTTGCCGGCGGGGTTCCATACCATGACCACCAAGATCTGGAGCCTGTTCCAGTACCCGCCCAAGCCGGAGCTCGCGGCCGCAGCTTCGCTGCCGCTCCTGGTGGTGACGGTCGCGCTGCTCCGGGCGCAGGCCGCGGTCCTGGGCCGCCGCGGCTACGCCGTGGTCGGCGGAAGGAGCGGCCCGCCCCGACGCGTGGCGCTGGGCCCGCTGCGCTGGCCGGCGCTCGGTCTGTGCCTCGCCGTGCTGTCCTTTCCCGTCTTCCTCCCCTACGTCGCGCTGCTGAACGCCGCCTTCTCGCGCATCCCGTCGCAGCCGCTGACCGTCGAGGGGTTCACCCTCGACCACGTCCGATTCGTCTTCCTCGAGCTCTCCGCCACCCAGCTCGCGCTGAAGAACACCTTCCTGCTCGGGTTTCTCGCTGCCACCTCCGGCACGCTGCTGGCGCTCGTCATCGCGTACCTCGCGGCGCGCGCCGCGATCCGCGGGCATCGCGCGCTGGGATTCCTCGCCACCGCGCCCATCGCGATTCCCGCCATCGCGCTCGGGGTAGGCCTGTTCCTCGCCTATACGCGGGGGCCGGTCGTGCTCTACGGGACGCTCTGGATCCTGCTCCTCGCCTACGTCACCATCGAGCTGCCCGCTGCCTACCAGCAACTGCAAGCCTCGTTCCGGGCCATGTCGCCCGAGTTGGAGGAGGCCAGCCGGATCCTCGGCGCCTCGCGCCTGAGGACGTTGCGCGACGTCACCGCCCCGCTGCTCGGACCGTCGCTGATCGCCACCTGGTGCTTCGTCTTCGTCGCGGTCGTGCGCGAGCTCTCCGCGGCGGCCATCCTCTTCACCTCCGAGACGAAGGTGCTCTCGGTCCTCATCTTCGACCTCAACGAGAGCGGCGACCTGGCGGCCATCGCGGTGCTCGGCCTGACCATGCTCATCCTGACGTCGGTCGTGATCGCCGCAGCCAGCCGCGTCCCGGGCCTCGGCGGCGCAGTACGCGTGAGATACTACCGATGAGCGGCGGGCGGCCCGTCGCGGAAGCTCTCGCCGAGCGGATTGCTTCGCTGGACGCAGCGCGTTTGCCTGCCGAGGTCCGCGAGACCTGCGAGCGGCTGCTCGTCGACGTCGTCGGGCTCTGCCTGGTGGCGCGCCGTACCGACTACGTCCGGGCGGCGCTCTCCGCCTGGACGTCCGACACCGGTCGGGCGACGGCGATCGGGCATCCGGCGACCCTGGGGGCCGCGGCGGCTGCCTTCGTCAACGGCACCGCCGCGCACGGCGAGGACTTCGACGATACGTTCGAGGGCGGACCGGTCCACGCCGGCGCGGTCGTCGTGCCCGCGGTGCTCGCCGCCGCGGAGCAGGAAGGTCTGGGCGGCGCCTCCGCGCTCCTCGGCATCGCCGTCGGGGTGGAGACGATCTGCCGGTTGAGCCTGGTGGTTCCGAAGGCGGTGCACAAGGCGGGCTTCCACCCGACGGCGGTGTTTGGCGCGGTCGCCGCGGCCGCGGGTGTCGGCTCGGCCTTGCGGCTCGAACCCCGACGCCTCGTCGATGCGCTGGGCGTCTCGGGCTCGATGGCCGGCGGCATCATCGAGTACCTCGCCGAAGGCAGCTGGACGAAGCGGATGCATCCGGGCTGGGCGGCGCAGTCGGGGCTTCGCGCCGCGCTGCTCGGGCGGGCCGGGTTCCGCGGGCCACGAACGGTCTTCGAGGGGACGCATGGCCTGTTCGCCGCCTTCGCGCGCGCGAGCGAGGGAAACTACGCGGCATTGCTCGACGGCTTCGGCCAGCGCTGGCTCATGACGGCGCTGGCGTTCAAGCCCTATCCTTGCGGAACGATGATCCAGCCTTACGTCGATTGCGCCCGCCGGCTGCGCAAGCGCAAAGGTCCCGAGGATCTCGTCGAGCTGGTCGCCAGCGTGGCCGAAGGCACCGTGCACCGGCTGTGGGAACCGCTGGCGGACAAGCAGCGGCCGCCGAACGGCTACGCGGGGAAGTTCTCGGCGCCATACTGCATCGCCTCCGCCCTCGTCCGCGGGGACCTCGGCCTCGACGCCTTCACCGACGAAGCGGTCGCAGACGCGCGAGTCCGCGCCCTGGCGGCCAAGGTCCGGTACGAGATCGACGCCGACAATCCATATCCCTTCGAGTACACCGGGCAACTGCGGGTCCGCCTCGCCGACGGACGCGAGATCGAGGAGCGGCAGCAGCACCTGCGCGGCGGTGCCCGCGAGCCGCTCACCCGGGCCGATCTCGAGGAGAAGCTCCGGAGCAACGCCCGCACGGGGGGCTGGCCCGAGGACCGCATCGCGCCGGCCCTCACCTTGACGCGGACTCTATGGGACGGTCCGGTCGACCTGACCGTCTTGCGAGGCTGATGCCGCCATGAGCAACGAGCTAGCGGGCCGCGTGGCCGTCGTCACGGGCGCAGGGCGCAACATCGGTCGGGCCATCGCGCTGGCGCTCGCGGATGCCGGCGCAGCGGTGGCAGTGAACGGCCGCGCGAGCAGGGCCGAGGTGGACGCCGTCGTCGCCGAGATCGAGTCTCGCGGCGGCAAGGCGCTCGGCGTCATGGCCGACGTATCGGACGAGGCCGCCGTGGAGCGCATGACCGCGGCCGCCGCCGACCGGCTGGGCCGCATCGACATTCTCGTCAACAATGCCGCGGTCCGGCCGGAGAAGCCGTTCGAATCCTTGTCCCTCGCCGAGTGGCGCGCCGTCCATTCCGTGATTCTCGAGGGCGCCTTCCTCGCCGTGAAAGCCGCGCTTCCGCACCTCAAGGCGAGCGGCTCGGGAGCGATCGTCAACATCGGCGGCATGAGCGCGCACACGGGCGCGAAGCACCGGGCGCACGTGCTCGCAGCCAAGTCGGGCCTGATCGGCTTCACCAAAGCGCTGGCCAACGATCTCGCCGCCGACGGGATCACCGCGAACTGCGTGGTGCCCGGCCTCATCGACACGGTTCGCGCTCCGGGCACGAAGCCACCGCAGCACCATCAATCGAGCAAGACCCTGGTGGGCCGCTTCGGCACGTCGCAGGACATCGCGGCCGCGGTCCGATTCCTCGCCGGCCCCGGCGCGCGCTACATCACGGGGCAATCGCTCCATGTAAACGGCGGCGCGTACCTGGGGTAGACCGCGGAAGACGCGCCTCTCCGATGTCCAGATGAGTACGCGTGACCGGGCGAATCGCACGGGGGGCCCTCTTGATCGCACGGGGGGCCCTCTTGTGGGGCGTCGCCGTACGCTACTGTTCCGCTTCGCCACAGAGCGTGACGGCGCACGATCCGGAGACGCAGCTCCATCGGGCGCATTCGCTGCCACCGTCCGCGCAAGCCCGGCAGAGATGAGGCAGCATGCCGGTGCAGTCGGCTGCCGCCGCGCAGGGTTGGACGTCGGAGTCGGCCGGCCGCGGTCGCGCCGGCTCGGGTCGCGCGCAGGAGGAGCAAAGCGCGAGCGTAGCGAGGAGGAGGATGCGCACGAACGTCGTCTGGCGACGGCGCCCCGCCCACGATCGCACGGCGGGGCGCCGGCAGAGCTTTCTCCCGCGTCTAGAACGCGGCGGTGCCGTTCGGCGTCCCGTTGCCCGTCGGGCCGTCGAAGCCGACGACGCCGGTGCACAGATACGATCCGCCGCAAGCGCCGTTGCTGCCCGACGTCACGTCGAAGAGCGACGCGCGATTCGTGTAGACGGACTGGGCGTGGTTGAGCGCGCTGGCATTGCCCGTCAGTGCGTACACCGCGGCGATGACCGGTGCGGCGACGCTGGTTCCGCCGAAGACGAGCCAGCCGCCGCCGCCCGACACGCGGAAGGTGTCGTAAACCGATACGCCGGTGTTCGGATCGGCGACCGCCGCCACGTCGGCGACTGTCCGGCGGGCGCAGCCGGCGTCCGTCTGCCACGTCGGCTTGGAGATGAACGCGCTGCAGCCGCTGCCCGCGCCGCTCCAGACGGTCTCGGTGAAGCCGCGCGCATTGGCGGCGCGGCGGAGCGAGGTGCCCCCGACGGCGGTCACCCATTGAGACGCCGCGGGGAACTCGACCCCGAAGCCGCTGTCGCCCGAGCTCACGGTGACCGCGATGCCGGGATGGTTGAAATGCGCCTCGTCCGTGACCTCGGCCGAGTATTCGCTTCCGCCGTAGGAGTTCGAGATCGCGTTGGCGCCCAGTCGCGCCGCGGTGTCCACGGCGGCAGCGAGATTGGCGAAGGAGTTGGTGGTGGCCTCGACGAGGAGGATCTTGCAATTGGGGCAGATGGCGCTCGCCATGTCGAGGTCGAGCGAGATCTCCTCCGCCCACCCCGAGTTGGCGCGCGGGAACCTCGTGCCGCCGTTCTGGTCCACTTTCCGGAAGCAACCGTTGGCGGTCGTGCAAGGCGGCAGGCCGAAGGTGGACCGGTAGACGGCCAGATCGCTCTCGGCGTTCGGATCGTCGAACGCATCCACGATGGCGATGGTCTGGCCTGCGCCGCCGGTGGTCGGCAACTTGTACGCGGCGATCAGGTCCGCCGGATTGTAGCCCGTTGGACCCGCGGTCGCCGCAGGGTTCCCGTTGCCGTCCACCCGGACGTGCGAATGACACCGCGCATTCCCCGCCGCGGCCACTCCACAGACCGCGGCGTGCGCGGCGCGCTGCGAGAGCGCTTCCGAGGAGGAGCGTTCGTCCTCGGTGGACAGTGTGCCTCCGCATGCCGCGAGGAACCCAGCAATCACGAGCGTTGCCGCGAAACGCAAACGCATGCACGACCCCCTTCGAACGGTGCGCCCCTCGGGGCGCGTGAACGAGCGTGAATGGCTCAATCAGCTGAATCGAATGGCAAAGACGCATACAGGCGCCCGCCCGTTCGTTGCCATCAGACCAATGTCCCATTCGGCGGCGGAAACGCCGGAAACGCTCGCACTTTCGTCAAGCAGCGGACGCCTTGCGAAACAGGCCGCGACGAGGACGGCCTGGACTCTCCGCAGGATTGGGTCAGGCACCACGACAGGTACGACTGAGGTCAACGTCGATGGCGCCTACGCACCGCAAGTAACTCTCACTGTGGCGCGCCGTTTCCCGTGAACTGGTCCATCCAGTCGTTGCCGAAGGCGCGTCTCGCCGCGAGGTCGTTGTGGAATCTGCGGAGCAGACGGACGTTCTCTGTCGTCGAAGGGCCCGCCCGCGCTCGGGGAATCCGGTGGTCGAACTCCAGCCGGAAATTAGAGCCGCAGATGCCCCCGGATTCGATCGGCCACTGACACCGGCCACCATCCCGGGTCCAGACCTTGCGCTTCACGGCGGCGCTCAGAGCTGACGGACTCGCCGAGGGCATTCCCTGCCGCGGCTTCTCGACGAGGCCCTTCCGCCTCGCGTGGCGCTGCAAGACGAGATCGATTCCCGTTTCCAGGATGTCCTCGGTGCTTGCACCAGGCCGGGAGTGCGAAAGTGCGCCGCGCGCCGCCTCCAGCTTCTCGAGGAACCGGCGTGACACGGTGACATGGAGTCGTGACAACTCTCCCGTCAGCGGTTCGTCCGTGTCGCGTGAGGCGTGAGGCACGCTGGCGGTAGTTGACTTCGAGCCCTCTACATTCGTCGACAAACAGACATTTGGTTCAACCGGTTGAACTGGATCGACCTGCGTGGCGACCGCCAAACGACCGACGGTGTCCGTGAACAGTTGCGCCGGATGGTGGCGCAATGTGGTAACGACGTCCCGCTGCGGCACGGCGTCCACCGGGTGGAGCGCCGCTACGATCGCAATCGATTCGCGCCTGGAGCGCTGGAAGAACTTCGGCAGCGTCTCGTGGCGGTTCTCCTGCGTCAGGACCTTGGCCAGTTGCACGATGCTCGTGATGCACAGCCGCCCGTCGCGCAGCGGCTCGACCGTCTCTGGAAATCTTCGGATCACATCCGTTGCCGTTTTGCGGTAGTGCGCGGCGCCCTTCGACAGACCGAGCTCACGATGCAGGAAGTAGAAGAGGCTCGAGTACCCAAGCTCCATCCACGCCTTGCACTCGTCGAATTTCGCTAAAGCAACGAGAAACTCCGCCATCGCAGCGTGCTCGCAACGAAGGAGATCGGCGAGGCGGTCGGCGAAAATGCGTGCATTTGACATTCTCCAACTATCGCAGACGGGTCTGACACGACACGGAACCACGGAACGAGGATCGCGCGCGCAGCTCTGGAGAAGGGTTGTGCGCTCGGCGAGGCAGATCCCTGCCGGAACCTCGGCCTGAACTACGCCGAGGCAACGGGGGTCGCCGAGGACTGGGTCCGCGCGAATGCCTTGTTCGACCAGGCGTGCGCTCGCGGGCGATCTGGGCGCGCCCATGCTGGCGTCGACGTACGAAAACGGGACTGGCAGGCCTCGAGACGCGGGGAAGGCAAACGAGCTCCGCAGGACGGCGTGCGAGCTTCGCGGCAGGAGCGACTGCGCCGGCAAGGAATGATGAAATCGCTGGCGCCCTGTCGCGGACGCTAGTGCCTGCTGACCGTCGCCGGCATGGGCGCAGGAACGTACCGCGGCGGCGTCGCCGCATCCGCGAAGCTCCAGGCCGTGAGATACGCGAGCTGCAGGATCCTGCGCATCTTCTCGAAGTTGATCTTCTCCACCGTGTCCGACGGCTGGTGGTAGTCGGGGTGGAACCCGGTGAACCACCACACGGCGGGGACGTCGCGGATGGCGAAGGGGAACTGGTCGCTGCGCTGGAACACGTTGAGCGCGGAGTCCTGGTCCCACTTGTAGATCAGGTGGAGCCCGACGCGCTCGTTCTCGCGCTCGACCGCGGCCCGGTAATCCGGGCTGTTGATGGTGCCGATCAGGCCGAGCTCGTTGGAAGTGTCCGCGGCGATCTCCGTCAGCCCTTCGGTCTGCGCGCTCGGCGCCTCGTCGCGGCCGATCATGTCGAAGTTGATCACGGCGCGTATCCCGGCGAACGGGCGGGCGGGATTCGCCGCGTAGAAGTACGAGCCGAGCAAGCCCCGCTCTTCCGCTGCGAAGACGGCGAACACGAGGGTCCGTTTCGGCTTCTCCGGGTTGCGCGCGAAGGCGCGCGCCAGTTCCATGACGCCGACCGTCCCGCTGCCGTTGTCGTCGGCTCCGGCGTAGACCTTTCCGTCCCAGACGCCCTCGTGATCGAAGTGACCGCCGAAGATGACCGTCTCGCTCTTCAGGCCGGGATCGCTGCCTTCGAGCAGGCCGACGACGTTGGAGCTGCTCGCGCGGCGCGTGCTCAGGTTCACGACGCTCATCTCGACGACGGTGTTCCGGAGCGGCATCGAGGCGGGCTTGAGCGCCTTGTCGATCGCCGCCTGCAGCTCGGCGGGGGTCCTGCCCGCGCCGGCGAGGAGCGCGGCGGCGACGCGGTCGTTGACGGTGAAGTACGGGATCCCGATTCCGTTGTTGTCGGTGAGCGCTTGCGAGGGACGCCGCGTGAAGCGGTCCATGATCCCCGGAATGCGCGCCAGCCGCTCCAGATTGGACGGGTGCTTGCGATTCGGCTCGCCGACGATGAGGACGCCGACCGCGCCGTGGCGCTGCGCGTTCAGGACCTTGAGACGCGCGTTCGCCGCCGTCGTGTTCCCGACGCCGTTGAAGACGGACGCGGGGTCGCTCTCCTGCGGCTCGTGGTCGAAGATCAGCACGATCTTTCCGCGGGCGTCGAGGCCGGCGTAGTCGTCGTAGTGG
>JBJMQJ010000511.1:0-7622 GCA_045802765.1 Myxococcales bacterium | reverse complement strand
GTCGCACCGCGCAGACGCGCCTCCTCGTGCGCGAACGCGAGCGCCGCCTTCGCGCCCTCGGACCGGTCGACGCCGACCACGATCAGGTTCATCGTCCCTCGCCTGGAAAACCGCGCTCGATCCGTTTCATCGCCTGCTCCTCTCTCTGCCGGCCATCACCGCGCGGACTTCTGCTGTGAAGCCGTTGATCAGGTAGCGCGTCACCGCCGCGCCACCAACTCGCGAGCCGCGCAAGGCGCCCGCCAGCTTGTGCTCCCGCACATCGGACAGCGCTCGGGAAGATGCGCGACGACGGCGCCGTAGCCGCAACCAGCGCAGCGGATCTCGGCGCGACCGTCGACCCCGCGCTGGTGCGCCGCCAGGGCCAGAAGGTCAGGCGCGAGCGGCCTGGAAAGCCGGGACGTGGGCGCCATCATTCCCGCTCGCTTCCGACCAGCTGGTGTGCGCGACCGCCGACCCGACACGAGGCGCTTTCCAGACCGCGCTTTGCGACCCAATCGTCGATCGTCCGTAGCGCGTCGGCGAGATCCTCCCCGTGACAGCCCGGAGTTCGCGCGTGCACGATCCAATGCTGCGCGTCGTATTGAACGAGGAACGAATGGAAAGGAATGAGGTGGTCCGAGAGAGCGAGCGCGTTCCAACGGCCATCGAGAGCGATCTCGATCGCTGCCGCGGTGTCGCCCTCAGCGAGGCCGACGCCCGAACTCGAATACTCGCTCATCACCGACTCCTCTCGTTGCCTGCTTCCAGGCTGTCATCGGGTGAGCAATGTGGCTATGAGGTGGCCGCCCCATCAGGTGAATGGCGCGACCTCATTTGCGCCGCGACGGAAGGGGACGTACCCGCCCTACCCGTTTTGGCGTTGAGCGCGCACGCACGCTGGCCGTAGTTGGGGGCCGAAGCTCAGTCAGATGGGGCCGGCGGTCCATTGGCGGTTGCCGGTGCACGCGGCGATCCTGACGCCAGGAGGTGAAGTTGGAGGTGTACGAGACATACAGCACCGTTCTGATCGTCCTGACCGTCGCACTGCTGCTGGTCGCAGCCGGAATCGGGAAGAAGCAGCTCGTGTGGAAGCGGCCCCGGCCGCTCCCGATCCGCAGCCGCCGGCACATGCCCTAACGGCCCGCCCGCATCGGACGTACGCGCGGCGGTGTTGACCCCGGCGCCGCTTCAAGCGGCGCCGGCTCGCCGTCAGCGTCTGGAGCGGCGACCGGCGTCGACCACCGCGGCAACTATGCGGTCGGCGGATGACCAACTCGGATGTGGCTTCGACAGGAAGCCCTCCGCTCTCCTACTGTCGCGACCTGATGAACCCGACAAGCGCGCGGCGCCCTCTGACTCGCTTGATTTGGTTATGGCTCGTAGTCACCGACAGTCTGTCGTGTGGTGATCGCGATCCGGTTCCAGGCGTTGATCGCGACGATCTGCCAGATCAGCTGGGCGAGCTCCTCCGGTTCGAAGTGGCGGGCTGCTTCGTCATAGACCGCGGCGCAGACATGCGTATCGGCGACGAGCGTGACCGCGTCGGTGAGGGCGAAGGCGGCCCGTTCGCGCTCGCTGAAGAAGGGCGCCTCCTGCCAGGCGGCGACTGCATAGAGCCGCTGTTCCGACTCGCCAGCCTTGCGCGCGTCCTTGGTGTGCATGTCGATGCAGTACGCGCAGCCGTTGACGATCGAGGCGCGCAGCTTGACCAGCTCGCGCAGTGCAGGGTCGATCCGGATCTCCCGTTCGAGCGCGACCAGCGCTCGCGAGAGGGAAGGCGCCTCGCGGCCGATGTTCATCCGTTCCGCTTCGACGGTGCTGCCGGTTTCGATATTCATCGTGTCGCTGCTCCTTATCTCCGAGGCGACGACGTCAAGGTTAGCCCGCTAAGGCTGGATCAGGCCGCGACGTATCGCGTAGCGCGTCAGCTCGACGCGGTCGCGCATGCCCAGCTTGTCAAGGATGTTCTGGCGGTGGCGTTCGACGGTCTTGACGCTGATGAACAGCGCCTGGGCGATGTCTTTCGAGGTGTGGGCTTCGGCGATCAGTTTCAGCACCTCGAGCTCGCGCGGCGTCAAAACGTCGAACTCTTCCTCGCCACGGCCGCCGCGTTCGACGTAGTCGCGCACAAGCGTTGCGACCGCCGACGGGTAGAGGTAGGAGTCGCCGCGCATCGCGGCGCGGCAGGCGTCGACGATGTCGGTGTCGGCGCCGGACTTCAACACATACCCGGATGCGCCCGCCTTCAGGGCCTCGAACAGGAACTGTTCGCTGTCGTGCATCGACAGAATCAGCGTCTTCAGCGCTGGTTTGCGCTTGTGCAACTCGGCTGTCGCCTGGATCCCTGTCATGCGCGGCATCGAGACGTCGAGGATCGCCAGGTCGACGTCCTCCTTCAGAGCCTTGTCGACCGCTTCGGCGCCGTCCTCGGCTTCGGCCACGACTTCCAGGTCAGGCTTCGAGTCGATGACCTTCCTGAGCCCGGAGCGGACGATCGCGTGGTCGTCGGCGATCAGGACCCGTGTGACCAGCGGGATACCCATCAGTTTGCCACGCCGACCTGCTCCCCGGCCGGCGTGGCCGGAACCTCCAGCCGGACCTCGACGCCGCCTCCGGCGGCCTGCTTGATCGCGAGCGCGCCGCCAACGAGCAGCGACCGCTCGCGCATGCTGCGCAGGCCTCCGTTCTCTTCCGGCACGCCGCTGAAGCCGCGGCCGTCATCGACGACACGGAGCACGACCCTCCCGGGCCCGGACTCGAGACCGATCCTCACATGGCGTGCCTGCGCGTGACGCGCGATGTTCGTCAAGCTCTCCTGCGCGATCCGGTAGACGGCGAGCTCCGTGTCGTCCGACAGCGTCGGCAGCGACGGCTCAAAGCTACGCTCGACCTCGACACCGGATCCGCGCTGGAAAGACCTGGACAGCTCCGTCAGGGCGCTCACCAGCCCGAGATGCTCGAGCATCTCCGGCCGAAGCTCGCTCGAGATTCGGCGGACTTCGTCGAGCGCGCTGCGCACGGCTTGCTTTGCCTCGTCGATTTCGTCGCGGTGCTCAGAAGCAGTCTCCGCGATCACGTTCAGTTGCAGGAGGACGCCGGTCAAGACCTGCCCGACCTCGTCGTGCAGGTCACGGGCGATCCCGATCCGTTCGGCCTCCTGTGCCGCAAGGACGCGCCGGGCGCTCTCGTGCCGCTCGTGTTCGAGGCGGTCGAGCATCCGGTTGAAGGAACTTACGACCCGTCCGATCTCATCGCTACGGCGCACCTCGAGCCGCTGGCCGCGGTGAAGCAGGTCGACGGTTTCCATCCGCTGCGCCAGCCGCTCGAGCGGTGCCACCGCACGCCTCAGCAGCCAAGCGTCGGCGGCCAGCGCCACTACGAGGCCGACGCCGACGATCAGCCCCTGCTCGAGCTTGATCGGCGCGCTGATCGTCACCGGCGTCACGACCAGCAAGAGAGCGACGACCCCCAGCAGCCCAACGTTGACCGCAAACACGCGCCAATAAACGGACAGTGTTCGCTTCGCCATAGCTCGACGTTAGCGCTGCACCACGTCCACTGCGCCGACCCTCCCGCGCCGGCGAGAACTCGGCGGAGCGATCAAGATCGGCACCGGCGTCGCCGCCTTCAACTCCTCAGCCAGGCTGCTCTGGAGGCCCCGCCGCCGCCAGCCGCGGACACGTGACCCGACGAGGATCACATCGGCGGCCTCCTCGGCGGCGATCTGACCGAGCAGAGCGGCGCGGTCGCCGACGTTTGAGCGTCGCTCCGCCGTCTCGGTGATCCCGTACTCCTCGGCGAGCCTGACCAGCAGACGCTCCGCCTGTACCCGGTCGCCTTTCATCGCCACGCTTTCGGACCCGTCCTCGGCAGCATCGTGGGAGTAGAAGCCCTGGGCCACATGGGCGAGTACGAGGCGGAGCCCCAGCCGCTCGCTGAGCTCCACGCCCAACTCGACCGCCCCGCGACCCTCGTCGCTGTCGTCTACTCCGCAGATCATTGTTCCGCGCATCTCGTCCCTCCTTTGAGACGTGCACCCAGAGTGGCCAGGGGTGACATGGCCCGCCATAGGGGGACGACCCGATTTCACGTCTGCTCGGCCCCCACCGGGTCTGGTGCAACACCGAAGACGAGCGGCCGAGATGGGGGATCGAGCCGATAGCGCGATCGCACCGACACAGACACGCTTACAGGAGATGAATCCTGACGTGTTTATAACCATCGCCTTCGTTCTCTATGCGGTCCTCACCGCTGCCGGGACCGGTTGGCTGATCGCGCGCAGCAGTCGGGACACGGTCGTCGATCAAGCCGTCGAGAATCGACTCAACGGCAGCATCTCGACCGCTCGTCCGGCTGCGGAGCGCATACCAGCTGTGTCAGGTCGTCACCGACCCGCGCCGCGGGGCTGAGCGCTCGCCGCTGCTGCCGCCGCAAAGCGTGAAGGAGATCGTGTTCCACGGGCTCGTGCTCTTGCGGAACGAGGGCCACGTCATGACGCCGCGTCCGGCAAGCGAGCGTCTCGTCTCCGAGGCACTTCGCCGCCTGATCGGGAGGGGTCGCTGCCGCATCGCCGACGTCGGCACTGGAAGCGGGGCGATCGCGACCGCCGTCGCGAGCGCCTGCCCCGATGTCGAGGCCTGGGCGACGGATATCAACGCAGCCGCGGTTCTACTCGCGCGCACGAACGTGCGGCGGCATGGACTCGTCCGGCGCGTCTTCGTCCAACGGGGCGATCTTCTAGCGCCGGTGCCGGCACCGCTCGACCTGATCGTCGCGAACCTGCCCTGCCTGCCGGAGGCTGCCGCGGCTGATCACCCAGACCTGTGGGTCGAACCGGCGGACGCCATGTTCGCGGCTGGGGACGGTCCGGGTCCCTACCGCCGCCTCATCGATGACCCGAGCGACTGGCTCGCCGCAGACGGCGCGCTGCTGCTTCAGCTCGATCGCCGCATCCTCGTCGCCGGCCGTAACGATCTCGCAGGGCTCCGGGCCGGCATCGACGACGTGCCTCTGGCTGTCGACGTATTCACTCCAACGCGGCCTGAGACGATGAGCGCGGCCAGAATCTGGTCGATCCGTATCAAGAGCGCCGAGTCCTGTCGCTCGTGAACGTGCCGACGGATCCCGTGAAGGCGGCCGCGTCGCTGCTCGCTCGTTTCCTTGCCTCCATCCGTCCGGATGGAAGCGACGTCTTCCGCACCCTTTCAGAAGCCTGACCGAAGCCGACCGGCGAGGTGTTGCCCCATTCGTTGCCCCACGGCGGCCTTTCATCGTCCAAAGAGTTTCCGAACACCCACTTTTCCGCATGGTTGTGCGATGCCGGGGGCGGGACTCGAACCCGCACGGCCCGAGGGCCACCCGATTTTAAGTCGCCGGGGCCGGTCTCCTCCCATCTCCGCCGAGCAGCCGAAGCCGCGCCGCTACGCAGTATCCGCCCGGACCGCCCGTCCGGCGATCTCCCCTCGTCTCCGTGGGTCCCGTGGCCCCGCCGTGGCCCCGGGGCGGATCGGCGAGAATAGACGCCGATGGCGGAGCGGCTCACCTTCACCGCGTACACCGACCTCGTGCTCGCCCGCCTCTACGAGGCCGAGCAGCGCGAGGGAGCTCCCCAGCACTTCGACGTCTACGAGCTCATGGAGGACATCACCGAGCAGGGCGTAGCGCGAGACTGGGCCTGGGATGCCGCGCAGTGGATCGTGGAGCACGGGCTCGGCCACGACTTCCTCGGGAGCGGCGCCGCGGACACCGCGTTGACGGCCGAGGGCCGAATGTACGTCGAGGCGGAGCGGGGAACCGGGATCATCAGCCAGTACCACAGCGCGCCGCAGCTCGTGGTCGTCCACGGCGACGGGAACCAGATCGCCGTCGGTCACGGCCAGCAGGTCGAGCAGAGCATCGCCGGCGACCTCTCGAAGGAGGAGGTCGTCGAGCTGCTCGACCAAGCCGAGGCCGCTCTCGAGCAGGACGACACCCTCACCGGCCCCGAGCGGCAGGACGCGCTCTCCGACGTCGCCTCGATGCGCGCCCAGCTCGAGAAGACGACGCCGAACAGGCGCGCCCTCGCCGCGCTCGCCGCCGGACTCCCCGCGGTCGCCTCGCTCGCGGACATCGCGGACAAGATCCGCGCTCTGCTCTAGCGGGTCTCGTGACGACCGCGATCCTGATCGCCAGCGTCGTCGCTGCGGCAGCGGCGACGGCGGCCCTCGCTCGGTCGTGGTGGCGCGACCGGCCGCGACTGCGCCTTCGGTTCCGCGGCTTCACCTCGTCCGAGGACGCGATCACGCTCCACGCTCGCGTCGAGAACTACGGCAGCGCGGACGTCAACCAGATGGACGCCTACACGGTCGTACCCGGGATCACGCTCGGCAGCGAGCCGACGATCGGCCGCTGGCAGGTGCTGGCCGGAGCGTGGCTCGACCTCACCGTCGACCTCCCGCGCCCGAAGTGGGCGGACCTGCCCGAGACCGCCGACTTCCTCCCCAAGCTCAACGTCCGCGACGTCGGCGTCCTCCTCATCTACGGAGGACGCCGAGAGACGTACTGGCTCAGCGAGCACGGCTGGTCGCTGCAGCCCACCACCCTCGGCGACAGGGTCAGGCGCTGGCGCTCACGCGTCGCGACCGCTGCTCGGTCGGGGCTTCGGCGCTCCTCGCGGACGGGAGCGAGCCCGTAGCCGCGCCGAGGAACGACGGCTCCGGCAGGTCCTCGTCCAGCAGATGCACGTACGTCGCGAGCGTGAACGCGGGCGAGTGGTGGCCGAGGAACTTCTGCACCTGCACCGCGTTCCAGCCCCGCCGGAACAGGATCGTCGCCGCCGTGTGGCGGAGCGTGTGCAGCCCGCACCACGGCACCTCCGCCCGCTTCGCCGCCGCCTTCACCGCCCGGAACACCGTCCCGCGGTCGAGGAACCCGTCGGCCCCCGGGAACAGCAGCGCCTCGTCGCCGACGCCCGGCCGCCGCTTCCGCTCGGCCCACAGCGCCCGCGCCATCCCGCTCGTCAGCGGCACGTCGCGCCGGCCGTGCCGCGTCTTCGGCTCCCCGATCGCGCCGCGGCTAAGGCTCCGCCGCACGAGCAGCCGACGCCGACCGAAGTCCACGTCTTGGAACCGCAGCGGCAACGCCTCCGAGATCCTGAGCCCCGCCTGAGCGAGCAGCGTGACGAGCAGCCGGTGCTCGTCGCAGACCTCGCCGACCAGCCGCCCGAGCTCCTCCTCCGTCAGCGCCATCACCCGCTCGGCCGGCTCCTCCGCCTCCGCCTTCGCGGCGACCGCGATCCGCACGCCCGCCGCGGGGTTCGCGTCGAGCAGGTCGTCCTCGACGGCGGTCGCGAGCAGCGCACGGAGCGGCGCGAGCCGCAGCCGCACCGTGTCGCGCGCCCTCCCGCCCTTCGCCGCCTCCGTCGCGTAGCCCTTCACGTCGCGCGGCCGGATCATCGAGACCGGCGTCCGGCCGAAGTAGGCGACGGCGCGGACGCGCGGCTCGAGCGGCTCGAACGTCTGCGGGTCGAGGCCGAGCTCCCACGCGTACGAGCGGCGGGTCGCGTCGCGCACCCCGCGCGACGTGCGGCCCGGGTACGAGCGGATCCACTCGCTCGCGTACTGCTCGAACGTCGTCTTCGAGCGGTCGCGGTAGTCGCCGCG
>JBJMQJ010000510.1:0-4152 GCA_045802765.1 Myxococcales bacterium | reverse complement strand
GGAACTCGCGGGTGCGCTCGACCGCGAGCAGGTCCGGCACCGACTCGCCGACGCAGATGATCTTCGCGTCGCGCTGCGCGTCGGCGCAGATTGCGCAGGGATCCTCCGCCGTCAGGTTGCAGCAGATCGAGCACAGCCGCACCTCGCGCTCCAGCGACGAGAGCGCGTCCGCCAGATCGCGGGCGTATTCGGGCGGCGACTCGAGGATGTGGAAGGCGAGGCGCTGCGCGGTCTTCTCTCCGACCCCCGGAAGCTTCGCCAGCAAGATGGTCAGCCTTGCGATCGGATCCGCCGCTTTCATGTGCGCTCTTGGACCGCCAGCCGCCAGCCGTCCGCCGCCAGCCGCCTCAAGGCACCATCCCGGGGAACATGTCCTTGAGGTTCGCCAGCGGACCGGCCTGCGCCTGCGCGAGCTGCTGCGCCGCGCGCAGCGCCGAGTTGACGGCGGCGAGCACCAGGTCCTCGAGCATGGCCACATCGTTGGGATCGACGACCTTCCGATCGATCTGCACCTTGAGCAGCTCGCCCTTCCCATTGGCGGTGACGACCACCATGCCGCCGCCGGCCGTGCCGGTGACTTCCTTGCCGGCCAGCTCCTCCTGCGCCCGCTTCATCTGCTCCTGGATCTGTTGCGCCTGCTGGAAGAGCGCGTTCAGGTCGAAGCCCGCCATCGCCTACTCCTCGCCGAGGTCCTTCACATCTTCGATCTCGCCGCCGAGAAGTTCCACCGCGGCGCGAACCGCCGGGTGCTCCCGGCCGGCCTGCAGCCGCTTGATCTCATGGTCCTTGCGGGCGCGCTCCTTCTCGTCGTGGAGGCTGTCCTGCGGCGCCTCGGGCGCCTGCTCGATGCGCAGCGCGGCCTTGGCGCCGAGCGCACGGGCGAATGCGGCTTCGACCGCCGCGCGGGTCTCTCGATCCTCGAGCGGAAGCGCATCGTTCCGTCGTCGGAACGCGATGGCGACCGTGCCGTTCTCGATGCGCAGCGGGACGGCACGTTCCAGCGCGGTCGCGGCGCTCATCTTCCGAGCGGATCGGACGGCCTCGACCAAGGCGCGCCAGCGCTGGTCCATGGGGAGGTGGGGGTCGGACGCGACCGGATGGGGGCCGCCGTTCGACGATGAGGTCGGGGTCGAGGGGACGGGCGAGGGGGGGATCGAGATCCGCTCACCAGCCGGTTCGCTGTGCATTGCCACGGTCGCACCGGGCGCCGCGCCATTCTCGGCCACGGAACGCGTTCCGGACGCAGGAGGCCTCGGTGGTGGTCCGGAAGGTCTGGGCGGGGGCGTCGCTCCCAGCCGCGAGGAGAGCTGCTCGATTCTCTGCACCAGATCGGGCAATGCGCCCGAGGGCGCCAGGTGCACGGCCCGCAGCAGCGCGACTTCCAGCGCGTGACGGGGGCTCGCGGCTTTCGCCACGTCGTCTTGCGCCTGCTGCAGGAGCTCGAAGACGCGCGCGAGCTGCGCCGGATCGTGCTCGCGCGCCTCGGCGGCGAGGGCGCGCAGCTCGTGGTCGGGGAGGTCCTGCTTCACCCCGGGCAGCGCGGCGAGGACCAGGTTTCGCGCATACGCGGCCAGCTCGTCCGCCAGCCGCTTGAAGTCGGCCCCAGATTCGTACGCGCGGACGACCCCTTGCAGCGCCGCAGCCGGATCGCGCCGCAGCACGGCCCGCACCGTGCCCGCGACCACGCCCTGGTCCAGCGCGCCGAGGGTCTCCACCGCTTCCGCTTCGCCGATCTCCTCCGCGCCAGCGTGCGCGGCGAAGAGCTGATCGAGCAGGCTGAGCGCGTCGCGCATCGACCCGGCCGCCTGGCGCGCCACCAAGGAGAGCGCCGCGTCGGCCACCTGCACGCCCTCCGCCTGCGCGATCTCGCGCAGCCGCGTGACGATCTTCCCCATCGGCACGAGCTGGAAGTTGTGCCGCTGGACGCGGGAGAGGATGGTCGCCGGCAGCTTCTGCGGATCGGTCGTCGCCAGCAGGAACTTGATGTGGCCGGGCGGCTCCTCGAGCGTCTTGAGCAGCGCGTTGAACGCGGCGCCGCTCAGCATGTGCACTTCGTCGACGATGTAGATCTTGCAGCGGTCGCGGGCGGGGAGGTACCGGGCCGCCTCGCGCAGCGCGCGCACGTCGTCGACGCCGTTATTGGAAGCGGCGTCGATCTCCTGCACGTCCACGTCGGTGCCCGCCGCGATGTCGATGCACGGGCCACACGTCCCGCACGGCTCGGCGGTGGGGCCGCTCACGCAGTTGAGCGCGCGCGCGAGGATGCGCGCGCTGGTCGTCTTGCCGCAGCCGCGCGGACCGGTGAAGAGGAAGGCGTGTGCGACGCGGCCAGTGCGAAGCGCATTGGCGAGCGTGCGGACGACGTGCTCCTGGCCGGTCAAGTCGGCGAAGCGCTGTGGCCGGTACTTACGCGCGAGGACGAGGTACGGAGTGGTCATCGGGATGGGCGAGGCGCTGGACCGGAGACCGGGCACACGGTTGAAGCCGCTACCGTTGCTCCCTTCCGGGCCTGGCGGGTTCACGACCCGCCGTCGCCCGGTCCCCGGTCCAGCGCCCCTTGGGTCGGACCGCATATCACGAAGGGGTGACGCGTGGATGCACCGAGCGTACCGTGCGTGCCGGCGAGCCGCAACGTGAAGGAATCAGCGGGAGCGGCCGCCCGATCGCTGCGCGGGCGGTGGAGGTCACGCTCGCATGGTGCGCATGGAATTCGACACTTCCCTCCGAATATGCCGAGGGTTTACAACACTTCACGCGCAGCAGCTTGCGGGCGGCAGTGCGCGCACCTATGCCGCGAGGGCCATGGAACGGCGTGCCTCCAAGACCGCGTACTTCCTCAACCGGGCCGTCGGGTACCTGGCGCTGATCGGGCGCAACGTGAGGCTTCCGGAAGTCGCGGGAGTATGGGTCCTGGTCGCCGATGCCGAGCGCGCCCCGTGGGAAGTCACCGATCTGCTGGTCGCGACCTATCCCGGCGTCGATGCGAACGGATTGCCGTTCGTCGCGCTTCTCACGGACTTCGACGTCGACGAGTTCGAGCGCGAGTTCGGCGCCACCGCTCCTCCGGCGCCGGAACCCGTGCTGGTCGCCGCCGAGGAACCGGAAGAGGAAGCAGAGGCGGCACCGGTAGCCGTGATCGTTCCCGACACCACGCAGTAAGGCGCAGCCGCGGGAGGCCCTGCCCTTTGGGGATCCTCGAAAAAGATTGGCGGAGAGCGAGGGATTCGAACCCCCGATACCCTTCCGGGTACTCCTGATTTCGAATCAGGTGCCTTCAGCCGCTCGGCCAGCTCTCCGTTCACATCGGGGCGTGCCGCCCCGCCCCGCCGGCAAAGCCGTCGGGGTCCCACCCCTGCTCCGGCGCCACTCGGCGCCGCGGCGGCCCGTAGCCGCCGTTCACATCGGGGCATCCCGCCCCGCCCCGCCGGCAAAGCCGTCGGGGTCCCACCCTTGCTCAGGCGCCACTCGGCGCCGCGGCGGCCCGTGGCCGCCGTGTTGCGCTCGTACCGTCGTGCACGGGCGCCGTCAAGCAGGTTTGGCGGAGAGGGTGGGATTCGAACCCACGATACGTTGCCGTATACACGCTTTCCAAGCGTGCGCCTTCGGCCGCTCGGCCACCTCTCCATTCCGCCTGGCAGATGGAACCTACTGCCGGTTTTCGTTCCTCCGAAGCCTGCCCAACGGGCGCGGCGCTTCCTCGTTGCCCACCTATTACCCACGTTCCAAGCGTGCGCTTTCGGCCACCTCTCCAATCATTTCCCGCGCCTGGAGCGGAAGAACGAGCTGAGTAGCTCCGCGCATTCCGCCACCATCACGCCGCTGGCGACTTCGATGCGGTGGTTCAGGCGCGGGTCGCGCGGGATGTCGAACAGCGTCCCGGCAGCTCCGGCCTTCGGATCGGAAACTGCGTAGACGAGCCTGTCGACGCGCGCATTCACCAGCGCTCCGGCGCACATCGGACACGGCTCCAGGGTCGCGTACACGGTCGCGCCGGTCAGGCGCCACCGGCCCAACGCGCGCGCCGCCTCCTGCAAGGCGAGCACCTCGGCGTGAGCGGTCGGATCGCGCCGGATCTCGCGCGCGTTGCGGCCGCGTCCGACGACGCGCGACTGGTGCACCACGACGGCGCCGATCGGCACCTCGCCATCGTCG
>JBJMQJ010000509.1:0-16467 GCA_045802765.1 Myxococcales bacterium | reverse complement strand
TCTTCGTCGAGACCAACGTCTCCGGGACGCAAGTGCTCCTCGAGGCGGCGCGCCGCGCGGGCGTGAAGCGATTCGTGCAGGTGAGCACCGACGAGGTGTACGGCTCGCTCGGCGCGGAGGGTCGCTTCAGCGAAGCGTCGCCGCTTCGTCCCTCCTCGCCGTATTCGGCGTCGAAGACCGCCGCCGACCTGCTGGCGCTCGCGTACCACCACACCTTTGGGCTCGACGTGATCGTCACGCGCTGCTCGAACAACTACGGCCCCTACCAATTCCCCGAGAAGCTGATCCCGCTGATGATCGCCAACGCGCTGGACGGCAAGAAGCTGCCGGTCTACGGGGACGGGATGCAGGTGCGGGACTGGATCCACGTCGAGGACCACTGCGCGGCGCTGCTCGCCGCGGCCGAGCGGGGGAAGGCGGGCGAGGTCTACAACGTCGGCTCCGACAACGAGTGGCCCAATCTGCAGATCGTGCAGCAGCTCTTGCGCATCCTGCGCAAGCCAGAATCGATGATCGAGCACGTGAAGGACCGGCCCGGCCACGATCGGAGGTACGCGATCGAGGCGCGCAAGGCGCGCTCGGAGCTGGGCTGGGCCCCGCGCATCCCCTTCGCCGACGGGCTCCAGCGCACCGTCGACTGGTACGTCGCGAACCGCACCTGGTGGGATCGGGTGCGGAGCGGCGAGTACCGCGCCTACTACGAGAAGAATTATGGGGCGCGCGGATGAGCGTCCTGGTGACGGGCGCGAACGGCCTGGTGGGAAGCCGCGTCGTGGAGCGCCTCGCGGCCTCGGGCGAGAAGGTGGTTGCGGTGGGGCGCGGACCGCGACGCTCGGTGGCCGCCGCGGTCGAGTACGTCGAGCTGGACCTGCTCCGGCCCGACGGGTTGCGCGAGCTGATGGCGTCCGCTCCGCCGCGCGCGGTGATCCACTGCGCGGCGATGACCGACGTGGACGCCTGCGAGGCCGACCCGGTGCAGGCCTGGATGGTGAACGCGCGCGGCACCGAGGCGGCGGCGCTGGGCTGCCGCGACGCAGGGGCTCGCCTCGTCGCCCTCTCCACCGATTACGTGTTCGACGGAGAGCGCGGCCCGTACTCGGAAGACGACCCGCCGAACCCGCGCGGCGTCTATGCGCGCACCAAGCGCGCCGGCGAGGAAGCTGCGCTCCTGCTCGCCCCCGACTGCGCCGTCGCGCGGGTGGCGGTGGTGTACAGCGGCCGCCGCGGCGCCAAGCGGACCTTCGCGACGACCGCCGCCGAGCAGCTCCTCCTCGGCAAGGAGGTGCGCGCCTTCCACGACCAGGTCGTCTCGCCCACGCTGGCCGACAACGCGGCCGAGATGGCCGTCGGGTTGTGGCGCAGCGGCCAGCGCGGGATCTGGCACTGCGCGGGCGCGTCGATCGTCTCGCGCGTCGAGTTCGCGCGGGCGCTGGCGCGCAAGCTGGGCGCCGACGAGCGGCTGGTGGTCCCCGTTCCCATGTCGGCGGTGAAGCTGCCAGCGCCCAGGCCCGCCCGCTGCGCTCTCGACGTGGCGCGCATCCGCCGCCTGCTCGGGGCCTCGGTGCCCCTGGAGCTCGACGCAGCGCTCGATCGGTTCGTTGCGGAGCGCGCCGCGTGATCGAGGCGGCGCAGCAGACGCGTCCGGACGCCGTCCCCCCGTCGGTCCCGGCGCTTCCGCAGGGGACGCGGCGGCCGGCGCGCATCGTCGAGGTGTGGCGATTCCGCCAGCTCATCGCGCTGCTCGTCGTCCGCGAGCTGAAGGTCCGGTACAAGCGCAGCGTCCTCGGGCTTCTCTGGACGATGCTCAATCCCTTGCTCTTGATGGTGGTGTACGCGGTGGTGTTCACCACCATCTTGCCGGCGGCGCAGCCGAACTTCGCGGTGTTCCTGCTGGCCGGCCTCCTGCCCTGGCTGTACTTCTCGACGGCGCTGATGCAGGGCCTCATGAGCGTTCTGGTGAACCAGGAGCTGGTGCGCAAGATCCGGCTGCCCCAGGCGGTGTTCCCGCTCTCGGTGGTCGGGTCGAACCTGGTGAACTTCACTCTGTCGCTCGCGCCGCTGTTCGCGATGATGGCGGCGCTGCGGCAGCCGTTCACCGCCGCGCTCCTCTTCCTGCCCGTCGCCGCGCTCATCCTGACGGTCTTTTGCGCGGGCGTGACGCTGCTCTTCGCCACCGCGACCGTCTTCTTCCGCGACGTCCGCCACCTCACCGAGGTGCTGCTGCAGATGCTGCTCTACCTCTCGCCCGTGCTCTACGATCTGAAGCAGCTCGGCGAGCACAGATCGTGGTGGTTCCACCTCTTCCGCCTCGAGCTGCGCGCGAATCCACTCAGCTATCTCATTCCCCTGGTGCGCGATCCGGTCTACTACGGGCGGCTGCCGTCGCTGGCCACGGTGGCGGTGGCGCTCTCGTGGGCCGCGGGCGCGCTGCTGGTCGGCTTCGCCGTGTTCAGCCGGCTCGAGCCGCGCCACATCCACCACCTGTGAACGGCATGCGCGACGGGCAGATCGTCCTGCAGGACGTCGGGGTCGGATACCGCATCTATCGCGAGAAGGTCTCCACCTTGAAGGAGGCGGTGGCGAACCGCTTCCGCCATCTGCGCACCGCGGAGAAGTTCTGGGCGCTGCGCCATGTGTCCCTCCTGATCGCTCCGGGCGAAGCCATCGCGCTGGTCGGTCACAACGGGTCGGGGAAGAGCACGCTCCTCAAGACGATCGCCGGCGTCCTGCAGCCGAGCGAAGGCGCCGCGGTCGCGCAGGGCCGCATCAGCCCGATGATCGAGCTGGGCGCCGGCTTCGATGCGGAGCTGTCCGGGCGCGACAACGTCTATCTGAACGGCGCGCTCCTCGGCTTCTCGCGCAAGCAGATGGCGGCCAAGTTCCAGCGCATCGTGGACTTCAGCGAGCTGGGCGACTTCATCGACCTGCCGGTGAAGAACTACTCGTCGGGGATGTACGCCCGCCTGGGATTCGCCATCGCGCAGGACGTGGAGCCGGACATCCTCATCGTCGACGAAGTGCTGGCGGTCGGCGACGAGCGTTTCCAGGAGAAGTGCAAGCGTCGCATCCAGGACTTCCGCGCCGCGGGCGTCACCTTCGTCTTCGTCTCGCATGCGCTGGCCACGGCCCGCGAGCTGTGCCCACGGGCGGCCGTGCTGCACCACGGCCGACTCGCCTTCGACGGGCCGACCGATGCCGCGTGGGAACGCTACCGCGAATTGGAGCGCGGCCCCGCGCCCGGGCCCGTCTTCCAGGCGTAGAATCGCGCCGTGGCGACTCCGGCGGGGGCCATCTCGCGGCGGACGGGGACGGCGGCGCTGATCGAGGCGCTCCGCCCTCGGCAGTGGACCAAGAACGTCTTCGTCTTCGCCGGCCTCGTCTTCGGCGGCCGGCTGTTCGATCGCGCGTCGATCCTGCGCGAGCTGGCGGCGTTCGCGATCTTCTCCGCGGCCTCGAGCGCCGTGTACCTGGCGAACGACGCCGCCGATCGCGAGCACGATGCGCGCCACCCGCTGAAGAGGGCGCGGCCGGTCGCCTCGGGACGGCTGCCGGTCCCGGTGGCGCTGTCGGTCTGCGCTGTCCTGACCGGTGCCGCCTTGGCCGCGAGCGCCGCGCTGTCGCGCGGCCTCCTCTGGATCGTGCTTGGCTACCTGGCGATGAGCTTCGCCTACAGCGCGGCGCTCAAGCGCGTCTTCCTCGTCGACGTGATGATCGTGGCGGCAGGTTTCGTCCTGCGCGCGGCGGCAGGCGCGGCGGCGCTGGAGGTCGAGATCTCACCGTGGCTCCTGTGTTGCTCGTTCCTGCTCGCGCTCTTCCTCGCCCTGGGGAAACGGCGCGCGGAGCTCGCCTTGCTGGGAGAGGGTGCGGCCGGACATCGCGCGACGCTCGAGCAGTACACCGTGCCTCTTCTGGACCGGTGGCTGACGGCGCTCTCGGGCGCGACCATCGTGAGCTACGCGCTGTACACCCAGTCTCCCCGGACGGTGGAGCACTTCGGCACCACGAGCTTGCTCTACACGTTGCCGTTCGTCGTCTACGCGCTGTTCCGCTACGAGCAACTGGTGACGCGCGACGGATCCGGCGGCGACCCGGGGGTGGTGCTTGCGCGCAGTCCCGGTCTCCTCGTCGCGCTCCTGGGATGGGCCGCGACCGCCGCCCTGGTCATCTATCGCTGAGGGTCACGGTTCCGCGCCCGGAGGGACCTTGCGCAAGCGCAGCGGGAGCGCGGCGAGCGCCGCCGCGACGCCCGCCACCGCGGCGCGCACCTCTGCGAGAGCGAGCGCGGGGCGTCCGCGGATCAATTCGAGCGGCATCTTCACGGCCGCGCGGTAGGCGGCCGTCAGCGGCACCAAGGCCGCCGCGCGCAGCGCGGGCTGGTGCAGGGCGAGCGTGCGCAGGTGCCCGCGGCCGAGCAGGAAACGCTGGCGCGGCGACCCGGCGCCCGCGGTCGCTCCGAACCGGTGGCGCGCGACCGCCCTCCCGGCGTACCAGGCGACGGAGCCGGCGCGCGCAGCGCGCAGGGACAGATCCACGTCCTCGTAGTAGGCGAAGTAACCAGGATCGAAGAGTCCGGTGCGCCGCAACAGATCGCAGCGCAAGAGCGCGGCGCCTCCGCTCACGCCTGCGACCGGGCCGTCGACGCGCCGCAGCTCGCCGCGCGGCAGGCCGAAGTCCCGATCGCGCGCCCGGCCGAAGGCGTCGATCTCGAGCCCGGTCGAGTTGATGCGCTCCTCGCCTCGGAAGAGCAGGGTGCCGCAGAAAAGGCCGGCCTCGGGGTGAGCCGCCGCGGCGTCGAGGAGCGACTGCAACCAGCCGGGCTCCACCTCGACGTCGTCGTTCACCACGGCCGCGAAGTCCGCGCCCGCCGACAGGGCCCGCCGCAGCGCCGCGTTGTTGCCGCGGGCGTAGCCCTGGTTTTCGGGGAGGCGCACGGCCGCGACGGAAGGGAATTCCGCGCGGAGGAGCGCCGCGGTGCCGTCGGTGGAGCCGTTGTCGACGACGACGAGCTCGAGGCGGGCTCGGGTGTCTTGGCCGGCGAGCGCGCGCAGGCAGTCGGGGAGCCAGGCCGCGCCGGCGTGGGTGACGACGATGGCGTGGACGAGCGGGGCCGTCGCCAGCCGATCGTGTGCTAGATCGCGCGTCTTGCTCTCCGTCGGGATCAACGCATCTCCCCTCGCCGCGCCGCGCACCGGGGTAGGCCGGTACATCGCGGGACTGCTCGCCGGGCTGGAGCAGACGCGCGAGCCGGACGTGCGAGTCCGCGCGCTGTTCGCCCCGGGCGCCGCGATCCGGAGTCCGACAGGACTCGCGGCGCGGGCGTTCGCCACGCTCCGTTCCGCCGCCAAGCGGCTCCCGGCCGCGTATGCGCTCGCCGACGCGGCGCGCGCCGCCGCGCTGGCGGCCGAGCAGCGGCGCGGGCTCACCGTGTACCACGAGACGAATCATGCCGCGCCGCCGTTCCACGGCCCGGTCGTCCTGACCGTGCACGATCTCTCGACGCTCATCGTGCCGCAGACGGAGGAAGTCGCGCGCGTGCGGCACTTCGCTCCGGCGCTGCGGATGCGCGCCCGGGACGCGGTCCGCGTCGTCACGCCCACCGATGCGATCGCGCGGCAGGTCGTCGAGCGTCTGGGTGTCGCACCCGAACGCGTGCGCGTCATTCCCCACGGGGTCGACCGACGCTTCCGCCCGGACGGGCAATCGGCGAGCCCGGTGCCGGGCAGGTACGTGCTGTACGTAGGGGCGCTCGGTCCGCGCAAAGGAGTGGATACGCTTCTCGCCGCCTGGCGCGCGCTGCCGGAGCCGCTGCGCCGCGAGCACGCGCTGGTGCTCGCGGGACCCCTGCAGCGCCTCGACCCCGCACTGCTCGAGGACGCGGTGCTGCTCGGATACGTGCGCGACGACGAGCTGCCTCCTTTGCTGCGCGGCGCCGCCGCGTTCTGCTACCCGTCGCGCTACGAAGGCTTCGGACTGCCGCTCCTCGAAGCGCTGGCCTGCGGGGTCCCCAGCGTCGCCAGCGACGATCCGGCGCTCGTGGAAGTCGCGGGCGGGTGCGCCCTGCATGCGCCGCGCGGCGACGGCGAGGCGCTCGCGGAGGCCCTCCGGCGCGCGCTCGAGGACACGGCCTTGCGCGCCGAGCTGTCGCGCAAGGGACCCGCGCGCGCGGCGCAGTTCACCTGGGAACGCAGCGCCCGCGCGCACCTCGTCGCGTACCGCGAGGCGGGGGCTTGAGGCGCGTCGCGCTGGTGCACGACTGGCTGACGGGTCTGCGCGGCGGCGAGCGCGTGCTGCAGGCGATCTGCGAGATGTACCCCGAGGCCGACCTCTTCACGCTGGTGCACGTTCCGGGGACCTGCGGGCCCGTCATCGAGTCGCGCCGCATCGTCACCAGCTTCCTGCAGCGTCTCCCCGGCGCGCGCACCCGCTACCGCCATTACCTCCCGCTCTTCCCGCTGGCCATCGAGAGCCTCGATCTGCGTGGCTATGACCTGGTGATCTCCACCAGCCACGCGGTCGCCAAAGGCTGCCGACCCGCGCCCGGAGCGCGCCACGTGGCCTACGTGCACACTCCCATGCGCTACGTCTGGGACCAGTTCGACGCGTACTTCGGCCGGGGGCGCGCCGGCCCGTTGACTCGCGCCGCCGCCCACCTGGTCGCGCCCTGGCTGCGCCGCTGGGACGTCCGCTCCACCGCGCGCGCGCACGGGCTCGTCGCGAACAGCCGTTTCGTCTCGGAGCGGATGCAGCGCGTCTGGGGCCGGGCTGCCGACGCGGTGGTGTACCCACCGGTCGAGACCTCGCGCTTTCGTCCCGCGACGGATCTCCCCGGCGCGGAGCGCGGACCCGGAGGTTACGCCCTGATCGTCTCCGCGCTCGTCCCGTACAAGCGCATCGACATCGCGGTGCAGGCGTTCACCAAGCTGGGCCGCAGGCTGGTCGTGGCGGGCGACGGGCCGGAGCTTCCGCGCCTGGCGGCCGGGGCGGGTCCGACCGTCCGTTTCCTCGGCGGAGTCCCGCACGAGGAGCTTCCGACGCTGTACGCCGGCGCGTCCTTCTTCGTGCTGCCGGGAGAGGAGGACTTCGGGATCGCGCCCGTCGAGTCGCAATCCGCCGGCCGCCCCGTCCTCGCGCTCGGCCGCGGCGGCGCGCTGGAGACGGTGGTCTCCGGACAGACGGGCCTCTTCTTCGAGGAACCGACGGTCGAGTCGCTCCTCGCCGGCATCGCCGCGATGGATCGCTTCGCGCCCGACGCCGATCCCCATTCGATCCACGCCCACGCGGAGCGATTCGCGGCGCCGCGCTTCGGCCGGGAGCTACGGGAAGCGCTGCAGCGCTTCGCTTGACAGGCCCTTCGCGGTGCGCACGTTGCCGCGTCATGTCCACGGTGCAGAAGAAGGTCCGCGTGCAGCTCGTCGACGATCCGGTCGGGCGCGTTCCCGGGGCGAGCCCGGCGCCGGAGCCGGCCGAAAGCGACGTCGAGCTGCTCGACGCGTACTCGAAGGCAGTCGTCCACGTGGTGGAACGCGTCGGCCCCGCGGTGGTGGGCGTCTCGGTGCGCGCCGGCCGCGGCCGGGCGGGCGGCGGCTCGGGCGTCCTGTTCACGCCCGACGGCTACATGCTCACCAACGCGCACGTGGTGGCCGGCGCCCGCGAGCTGCGCGTCACGCTCACCGACGGCTCGGAGCACGCCGCGACGCTGGTGGGCAGCGATCCGGCCACCGACCTGGCGGTCATCCGCATCGAGGGGACCCACCTGCCGCACGCGGAGCTGGGCACCTCGGCGTCTCTCCGCGTCGGGCAATTGGTGGTGGCGATCGGAAATCCTCTCGGGTTCAGCAACACCGTCTCGGCGGGCGTGATCAGCGCGCTGGCCCGTAGCATGCGCGCCCAGGACGGGCGCCTCATCGACCCGATCCTGCAGACGGACGTGGCGCTCAACCCCGGCAACTCCGGCGGCCCCTTGGTGGACAGCCGCGCGCGGGTGGTCGGGATCAACACCATGATCATCCTCGGCGCGCAGGGCCTCTCCTTCGCGGTCCCGGTCGACACGGCGCGGTGGGTGATTGGACAGCTCATGACGGTGGGCCGCGTGAGGAGGGGCTACCTCGGGCTCGCCGGCCAGGTACGACCTCTGCCCAAGCGGCTCGCGCGCCGGCTGCAGCTCGCCGTCGATACGGGCGTCCAGGTGATGCAGGTCGAGTCCGGCAAGCCGGCGGCGCGAGGCGGGCTGCTGCCGGGCGACGTGATCGTCGCGATGGACGGGAAACCGGTCCGCAATGTCGACGAGGTGCACCGCTTGCTCGATGCGGCCTCCATCGGCCGCAAGCTGCCCGTCCGCGCGGTCCGCGGCAACGAGGTCGTCGACCTGGAAGTGACGCCCGCCGAGGGCTAGCGTCGCAGGCGGCCATCGCATCGCGGCCGGCCAGCCGCCAGCCGCCAACCGGACGACGTGGCCGGTAGCTTGCGCGCCCAGTCCTTTCCCGGTACTTCCGCGCGCGATGTTCAAGCGGCATCACCAGGTATTCACCGCGTTCCGCGTCCTCCTGGACGTGGCCATGGTCGCGGCCGCGTTCGCCGGCGCCTACGCCATCCGGTTCGGGTCGCCGCGCACGTTTCCGTATCCCGAGCTGCCCCCGATGCGCGAGACGCTCACGGTGGGAGCGCTGGCCCTGGCGCTCTGGCCGCTGGTGCTGCGCAGCGTGGGACTCTACCGCCCGCAGCGGCAGAAGTCGGCGCTGGACGAAGTATTCGGGGTCTTCAAGGCCACCGTCCTCGCCGGCCTGCTCCTGGTCGCGATCACCTACTTCGCCCGCGAGGATCGCTACTCGCGCGGCGCCCTGCTCATCTTCACCGCGCTCGCATTCGTGGCGGTCGGCGCGATGCGCTTCCTCTTCAAGGAGGTGCTGCAGGCGCTGCGCCGCCGCGGCTACAACCTGCGCTACGTGCTCGTGCTCGGCGCCGGCCGCCTCGCGCGGCAAGCGCTGGAGCAGATCGAGGCGCACCGGGAGCTCGGCTTCCGCCCGGTGGGTTGCCTTTCGCTGACGCGGCCGCGCGTCGGCGAGAAGGTGGACGGCACCGAAGTGATCGGCACGATCCGCGATCTGCGGGAAGTGCTCGCGCGCCAGCAGGTCGATCAGGTGCTGGTCGCGCTCCCTTCGCGCTCGTTCCACCGCCTCCCGCGCATCATGGAGATCTGCGCCGACACCACGGTCGACGTGAAGCTCGTTCCGGACGTCTACCAGTACGCGACGCTCTTCGGCGGCCTGGAGGAGTTCGGCGGCCTGCCCATCGTGAATCTCCAATCGGTGGGCGTGCTCGGCATCAACGCGCTCGCCAAGCGCGCCTTCGACGTGATCCTGTCGGCGGTGTTCCTGGCGCTCCTCGCCCCGCTGATGCTCCTCGTCGCGGCGCTGGTGAAGCTCGGCTCCCCGGGCCCCGTGCTCTACCGGCAGGAGCGCGTCGGCCTCGACGGCAAGCCGTTCCGGATGCTCAAGTTCCGCACCATGCGCGAGGGGGCGGAGCCGGACGGCCCCCGCTTCGCCGAGCCGCGCGATCCCCGCGTCAGCGCGCTCGGTTCGCTGCTGCGCCGCACCAGCATCGACGAGCTTCCGCAGCTGCTCAACGTGCTCGCCGGCGACATGAGCCTGGTCGGGCCCCGGCCGGAGCGGCCCGTGTTCATCGACCAGTTCCGCCGTCACATCCCGCGCTACCAGCTGCGGCACATGGTGAAGGCCGGGATGACGGGGTGGGCGCAGATCCACGGCCTGCGCGGGCAGACCAGCATCGAAAAGCGCGTGGAGTACGACCTCTACTACATCGAGCACTGGTCCTTGCTGCTCGATGTGCGCATCCTGGCGCGGACGCTCGCCGGTGGGTTCCTTTCCCGGAACGCCTACTGATGGTGAAGGCCGGCGTAACGCGCATGCTCGAGTCGCACCTCCTCAAGGGGCTGCGGGTCGGCGCCATCCTGAACCCGACCAGCGTCGACGCGGAGCTGCGCCACCTCGCCGATCTGTTGCACCAGGCGCCCGGCGTAACCCTCGCCGCTCTCTTCGGTCCGGAGCACGGCGTGCGCGGGGACGCGCAGTACCTGGAGGAGATCGGCGCCTCGGTGGATCCGCGCACCGGGGTCCCGGAGCATTCGCTGTACGGGAAGGACTTCGCCTCGCTCACGCCGCGAGACGAGCACTTGCGCCGCCTCGATGCGCTCGTCTTCGACGTGCAGGACGTCGGCAGCCGCTACTACACGTACCTCGCCACCATGGGCCTCGCCATGCGGGCCGCGGCAAAGCACGGGTTGCGCTTCGTCGTCCTCGACCGGCCGAACCCCATCGGCGGCGCGGCGGTCGAGGGAGGCGTCGTGCATCGGGGGTTCGAGTCGTTCGTCGGCCTGTGGGCGATCGCCGCCCGGCACGGGCTGACCGCCGGCGAATGCGCGCGCCTCCTCAACGCGCCGGCGGAGCAGGGCGGCTCGGGCATCGGGTGCGACCTTCAGGTCGTCGAGATGGAAGGCTGGCGCCGCGAGATGCTCCACGGCGACACCGGCCTTCCCTGGGTACTGCCCTCGCCCAACATGCCCACCCTCGATACGGCGCTCGTCTATCCCGGGATGTGCCTGCTCGAGGGGACGAACCTCTCCGAAGGGCGCGGCACGACGCGGCCGTTCGAGCTGTGGGGCGCTCCGTGGCTGGACGGAACGCGCCTGGCCGCGGCGCTCGCCGCGGAGAACCTGCCCGGAGCGCGCTTCCGCCCCTGCGCCTTCACCCCGACCTGGGACAAGCACCGCGGAGCGCGCTGCCAGGGCGTTCAGATCCACGTCACCGACGCGCGCGCCCTGCGGCCCGTCCGCGTCGGCGTCGCTTGCATCGTTCACGCGCGCGCGCAGGACCCCGGGCGCTTCCGCTGGCGGACCGAGAAGTACGAATTCGTCGAGCACATCCCCGCCATCGACCTGCTCACCGGGAGCGCGGACTTCCGCTCCGGGGTGGAGGCGGGCCGCTCGGTGGCGGAGCTGTGCGCGGCATGGGACGCGGAGCGGGACGCATACGTGAAGCGCCGCGCACCCTTCCTGCTGTATTGAGTCGAGGTAATCTCGGGCCATGGAGATCGCACTGTTCGGCGGCAGCTTCGATCCGCCGCACGTCGGGCATCTGCTCGCGGCGGCGTACGTGCTCGCGACCGAGCCGGTCGACGAGCTGTGGTTCGTGCCGGTCTTCGGGCATCCGCTGGGGAAGCCGCTGCAAGCGCCGTTCGAGCACCGCGCGCAGCTCGCGGAGCTGGCCATCGCGGCCCTGGGACTCCCGCGCGCGCGGGTCTCTCGGGTCGAGGCGGAGCTGGGCGGCGAGGGGCGCACGGTCGATCTCCTCGAGCACCTCCACCGCAAGCACCCGGAGAGGAAGTGGGCGCTGGTGCTCGGCTCGGACCTCGCCGCGGAGAGGCCGCAGTGGAAGCGGTTCGACCGGATCGAGCAGCTGGCGCGCATCATCCCGCTGGAGCGCGCCGGGTTCCCCGTTCCTGGCGGCGCCGGGCCGGTCGCGCCGGAAGTCTCCTCCACGCAGGTGCGCGAGCTGCTCGCCTCGGGCGGCGACGCCTCCCATCTCCTGCCCCGTTCGGTGCTGCGCTCCATCGAGAAGGCGGGGACCTACCGCATGACCGCGCCCGCATGAACGGGTATGGTCCCGGGGTGCGACCGATCCTGGCCGTCCTCCTCCTCGCCACCGCAGCTCCTGCTTTCGCCGAGACGGTCGCCCGGGAGAAGCCGGCGGTCCTCGACGAGCAGGGCACCGCGATCGAGGTGCCGGATCCCACGCCGACGGGGCTGCTCATCGCCTGGAAGCCGGCGCTGCTCTCGGTGCGCGTCGACTCGGGGAGCGGCACGAGGTTCGGGTCGGACTCGCTGCAGCCGCTGCGGGGCCTGGCGCGGTACACGACGCGGCTCGGCCAGGACAAGCCGTTCTTCGGCCGCTTCGAGCTGGAAGGCGGCCGCTTCGAGACCGAAAACCAGGGGCTCGGATCCACCGGCGTCGACTGGACCCTTCGCGTGCTGGTGGGCGCCGCCACGCGGATCACTTCGGGGGTCATCCTCATCGCCAGCGCCGGCCTCCTCACCCGATACGAAGTGGGCCGCTCCCGCGGTGGAGCGCCGACCATCGGCATCTTCGGGCTCGACTCGAACATCGAGCTCGAGATGCGCCTCTTCCCCAGCATCACGTTGTCCGGCTACCTGGAGGGAGCGATCCTGCCGTACCCGTACCTGGCGCAGAGCAACCTCGGCGACCTCTCCGACGCCGACGAGGTCCGCGTCCGCCTGCAGCTCTCCATCGACGTGAGCCGCTCCGCCAGCATGGAATTCGGTTACGACCTGACCCGCTGGCACGCCTCCTTCACCAACTCGACCATCCTGGGCACCGTGGATCGCGCCTTGCTGGTCGAGACGCGCGAGCACGCAGCGACCTTGGGGCTGCGGTATAAAATGTAGATCGGCTGGCGGCCGGCGCGGGGTAGAGCCAAAGACACTGCACCACGGAGCACACGGAGTCGTTTTGGTTCAAAATCTCCGTGCTCTCCGGGTGCTCCGTGGTGCAATCGGTTTGACCCACCCGTTGCGCAGCAAACCCCGGCGGCGTTACCGTCTCTTTGATGGCCTTTCCCAGCGACCGTCCCCGACGCCTGCGCCGCACCGCGGCGCTCCGGTCCATGGTGCGCGAGACGCGCATCCAGCCGTCCGACTTGATCCTTCCGCTCTTCGCGGTGGCCGGCCGGGGTGTGCGCAAGCCGATCGGATCGATGCCCGGCGTGGCGCAGCTGTCCGTCGACCTCATCGTCGAGGAGACCAAGGCGGCGCGCGCGGCGGGCGTCCGCAGCGTGATCCTCTTCGGCATCCCCGACCACAAGGACGCACAGGGAACCGGCGCGTGGGATCCCAACGGCCCGGTCTGCACCGCGTTCAGGGCGATCAAGGACGCTGCGCCCGACGTGGTGGCCATCGCGGACGTGTGCCTGTGCGAGTACACCGACCACGGCCACTGCGGTCCGCTCGCCCGCGACGCGCGCGGGCACGTCGCCGTCGCCAACGACCAGACGCTGCCGCTCCTGGCGCGCGCCGCGGTCGCCTACGCGCAGTCCGGCGCGGACATCGTCGCGCCGAGCGACATGATGGACGGCCGCGTCGCCGCCATCCGCAAGGGGCTGGACGAGCACGGCCTCACCGACACGGCGATCCTGAGCTACGCGGTGAAGTACGCCAGCGCTTTCTATGGCCCGTTCCGCGATGCCGCCGAGAGCGCGCCCAAGGAGGGCGACCGGCGCGGGTACCAGATGGATCCCGCCAACGTGCGGGAGGCCCGCCGCGAGGCGCTGCTCGACTTCCAGGAAGGCGCCGACATGCTGATGGTGAAGCCGGCGCTCCCGTATCTCGACGTGATCGCGGAAGTGCGGCGGATGAGCGACCTTCCGCTCGCGGCGTACAACGTGAGCGGCGAGTACGCGATGCTCAAGGCCGCCGCGCAGAACGGCTGGATCGACGAGCGGCGCGCCCTGCTGGAAGTCCTCACCGGGATCAAGCGCGCCGGGGCGGATCTGATCCTCACCTACAGCGCGGTCGACGCGGCGCGGTCGCTGTCGGATCTCGCTTGATCGTCCCGTTCCGAGGGCCCAGAGTGCTGCGCTGGAAGATCGTCGAGACCAGCTCGGTGACCGACGACAGCCTCGAGGCCATCGTGAACGACTGGACGGCCCAGGGGTGGTCCTTCGAAGGGATGCAGTTCGCCATGAGGGAGTCGTCCAAGCGTCCGGCCATGGCGTTCGTGCTGTTCACGCGCGGTGAGGGTGGACGCGGGGGAGACGGTGGAGAAGGCTGAGCCGCCGAGTTATCCGCCCGCCGACCTCCGGCGTCGCACGGTGGCGCGCGCGCTGGACCTCTGCGTGGGTCTCGCCCCGCTGCTGCTCATGCGCGAGCACGCCCGGGCGGGGGGGCTGCTCTCGCTCGCGCTGATCCTCTGCGCCGACGCGCTGTTCGGAACGGGGCGGTCCCTCGGCAAGCGCGCCGCGGGGTTGCGCGTCGTGCAGCTCGCGACGCGGCGCCCCGCGGGAATCGAGGCCTGCCTGCGCCGCAACGCCGTCTTCGCGGTGGCGCTGCTGCCGGCGCTGCTCGGTATCGCGCACCCGGTCGCGGTCACACTGGCCGTGCTCGCGGTGCTGCTCGCAGTCGAGACCGGGGTCGCGCTCCAGCCGCTGACGCGCGATTTCGGCGCCCGGCGAATCGGCGACCTGATCGCCGGCACGCAGGTGATCGACGGTTCGCTCGCGCTCGGGCTCAAGGAGCCCGTGGCGCAGGGCTCGGCGCGCACCGCCGCGGGGCTCGCCGCCTCGCGCGCCGCGCGCGGCAAGCTCGAAGAGGAGCCCCCTCTGGCCCAGGCCGGGTTCCACGCGAACGCAGGGCCGTCCGAGGAAGCATGCGCATCGCCTTGACGCACAACCTCAGGCTCACCGACTCCGAGGAAGAAGCCGAGTTCGACTCGCGCGAGACCATCGACGCGCTGTCGGGCGCGATGGAGCGGCTCGGGCACCGGGTGGAGCGCATCGAGGTGAGCGGACCGGCGAGCCGCACCGCCGCCCGGCTGGAGGCATTCGCGCCCGACCTCATCTTCAACACGGCCGAGGGCCGGCGCGGGCGGTTCCGCGAGGCGTTCTACCCCGCGCTCTTCGACGAGCTGGGGTTCCCGTACACCGGGTCCGATGCCTGGGTGCTGGCGGTCACGCTGGACAAGGCGCTCACCAAGCTGATGTTGGGCGAGCACGGCGTCATCTCGCCGCGCGGGCAGTTCATCGAGGACATCGGGCAGCTCAAGCTGGACGGCTGGCGCTGGCCGGTGATCGTGAAACCCAATTTCGAAGGATCGTCGAAGGGCATCACGCAGGAATCCGTCATCGAGGAGCGGCCGCGGCTGCGCGCCTTCGTCGAGAAGCAGCTCGCGCGGTTCCCCGCTGGCGTGCTCGTCGAGGAGTTCATCCCCGGCAAGGATCTCACGGTGGCGTTCCTCGAGAAGGCGGCTCCGGAGCGGTCGGGCGTGCTCACCCCGGTCGAGTACCTGATCGACGAGTCCGAGCTGTCGAAGCGCCGGTACCGCATCTACGACTACGACTTGAAGTCGGTCCACTACGACGCGGTGAGCGTGCGCTGCCCGGCGCAGGTCCCGGGGCACGTGCTCGAGCGCGCGCAGGACATGGCGCGCAAGGCCTACCGCGCGCTGGGGTGCCGCGATCTGGGCCGCATCGACTTCCGCGTCGCCGACGACGGCCAGGTGTACTTCATCGAGATCAACGCGCTCCCCAGCCTGGAACCGGGCGCGGGCATCTACGCCGCGGCGGCGCTGGAGGGGCTGCACACCGACGGCGTCCTCGGCAAGGTGATCGAGAGCGCGGTCCTGCGCTGGGGGATCAACGATCCCCGCCGGCGCCAGGGCCGGCCGCCGCGCAAGACCGGTCCGTTGCGCGTCGGGTTCACCTTCAACGTGAAGCGCATCAAGCCGCAGATCGACGGGCGCAAGGACGAGGAAGCCGAGTACGACGCGCCCTCCACCATCCAGGCGGTGCGCGAGGCGATCGCCGCCGCCGGGCACGATGTCATCGATCTGGAGGCCACCAGCGAGCTGCCCAACGTGCTCGCCGCCATGCCCGTCGACCTGGTTTTCAACATGGCGGAAGGGATCAAAGGCAGGAACCGCGAGGCGGTGGTGCCGGCCCTGCTGGAGCTGCTCGACATCCCGTACTCGGGGTCGGATCCCGCCGCGCTCTCCATCGCGCTCGACAAGGCGCTGGCGAAGCGCATCGTGCGCCAGCACGGCATCCTCACGCCGAACTTCGTCACGCTGCAGACGGGGAAGGAGCGCCTCCCGCGCGAGCTGATGAAGTTTCCTCTCATCGTGAAGCCGGTCGCGGAGGGGTCGTCGAAGGGAGTGCACCACACGAGCGTGGTGGAGACCGAGGCAGAGCTGCGGGAGGCGGCGCGCGACATGATCGCCAAGTACGACCAGCCCGCGCTGGTCGAGACGTACGTCGCGGGACGCGAGTTCACCGTCGGGCTCCTCGGCGAGCGTCGCCCGAAGGTGCTGCCGCCCATGGAGGTGGTCTTCCTGGCGGCCGAGAAGCACCCCGTCTACTCGTTCGAGTACAAGCAGGACTGGTCGACGAAGATCCGCTACGACGTGCCGGCGCACCTCGAGCCCGCGCAGGCGAAAGCGCTGGAGCGGGCCGCGCGCGAGTGCTTCATCGCGCTCGGCTGCCGCGACGTCGCGCGGGTTGACTTCCGCATGGACGATCAGGGAAAGGTCTACTTCCTCGAATGCAATCCGCTGCCCGGGCTGACGCCGGGCTGGAGCGACCTGGTCCTCATCGCGAAGGCCGCCGGGATCGAGTACGACCCGCTCATCGCGGAGATTCTTTCGGGGGCGATCCGCCGCTACAAGG
>JBJMQJ010000508.1:0-4559 GCA_045802765.1 Myxococcales bacterium | reverse complement strand
GTCGGGCAGGATCCGAGCCATGCCCATCGAATTGACGGGCGGCTGCCGCGTCAGCGGGCTTCGCGAGGGGGCCGCGCGTGAGCACGGCACCGTGCGCGTTTGGCAGCACGCCGGCCGCGGGAGCGGCGCGGCCGCCATCTCGCTGCGGGTGCTGGAGCTCGCCCCCGGCCGGTCGCCCTCTCTCGGCGGCGCGGCCTGCGACGAGGTCCTTTACGTTTTCGAAGGCGCCGGCGCGCTGCTCTTCGAAGGCGACTCGCGACCCATCGGGACCGACAACGGCATCTACGTTCCACCCGGTGCGCGCTACGAGGTCGAGGCTTCCACGCCGATGACGTTGGTCAGCTCGCGCTGTCCCGATCCGGGCGAGTCGGCGGAGTCCGCCGCCCCGGGCGCGCCGCCTGTCGTGGTGCGTTTGGACGAATGCATCTCCGAAACCACCGGCGACCGCTGGTACAGCGTGCTGCTCGACCATCACATCGGCCGGTCGCAGGTCACGCAATTCGTCGGCGCCATCCCACCCGGCCGCGCGCCCGACCACTACCACGAGTACGAAGAAGTGCTTTGCATCCTCCGGGGACGCGGTCGGATGTGGGCCGGCAACCGATCGGCGCCCATCGAGCGCGGCTCTTGCATCTACCTGCCGCGCCGGCAGATGCACTGCGTGGAGAACACGGGCGATACCGAGCTGCGCCTGCTCGGAGTCTTCTATCCCTCCGGCAGCCCGGCGGTCCGCTACTACGACGGCAAGGGTTCATCGCGGTAGAGAGACCGCGCGTCAAGAGATGATGCTGCTCGAGCGCCCGCTCAGTGGCTGACCTGGACCGCGCCCCGGTCGACCGCACCGGCGGGCCGCGGACTCCCGAAGAAGTCGTCTGGCGGTGCCAGAGCGCCCGTTCCCGATCGGAGCGCAGGCGATCCAGCCCGCGGAGCAAAGTTGCCATTCGCCGGATCGGTAAGCTGCGCGCCCGTGACCAGGTCATTGCTCCCCCTGTACGGAACGCGGTGCCCGTCCCAAAGATTGTACTCGTACTGGTTGTCGTCGGCGATCGTCACGTCCTTGCCTACCAGGTTCGTGGCGACGTTGTTGACGACTTTCACGTCCGAGGAGCGGAGCGCATCGATCTCTCCGGACTGGATGTAGTCCGAGGTCGACAGGAGATTGTTCCAAGTGGTGTTGTTGACGATGTCCACGTGCTGCGAGCTGTACACGTGGATGCCGCGTCCCCCGTTGTCGTGGACGATGTTGTTCGCGACGTACGTCCGCCCGGTATACGGCACGCCCCGCTTGTCGTTGGTGCCCAGCGCGGGCTGCATGTGGTTGGAGTCGTCGATGATGATCCCGTTCCCGTCGTAAATGGCCGGCGGGTCCCCGGCGAGGAACATCATGTTGTTGCGGTTGCCGTACGAGCGATTACCCACGATGAAGTTCTTGTATCCTTTGTTCGCGCCGCTGCCCGGCGCGTCGGTCAGGTGGTACATGCCTATGCCGCTGGTCCCGAACACCGTCCACCAAGCGTTGTTGTAGATGCGATTGTGCTCGATGGTAATGGCGTCACCGACGTTCACCTCGATGCCGGCGCCCGCGCAGTCGTGCACGCTGGCATTCCGGATCACGATGTCGTGTGGAACCGGAGGATGGACGTCCCCAAATCCCACGCCGTCGATGAAGATCCCGTTGTGGTTCAGGAACGCCTGGCTGCCGTCGTTCGCGGAGGCTTCGGATTGCGTGATGGATCCGTTCAAGCCGACCACCTCGAGCCCGTCGATCACGACGTACGCGACGCCGAGCAGATGGATCCCGGCCCAGGCGCCAATGCCTCTCGGAATCTGCACCACTGGGTGCTGTCCCTCGGCGGCGACGAACTTGATCCACGCGTCAGGCGTGCCGGACGTCGACAGCGTCATCGGGTTGGCGGTGCCGTCGCTCGTGTACGTGCCGCTCATCACGCGGACCGTCCAGCCGGGTTTCACCGCGGACGCGGCGCGGTTCAGCGTCTTGAACGCGGTCTCCGCTGTCCGCCCGTCGTTCGTGTCGCGTCCGGAGGTCGCGTCGACGAAGAACACGGGATCGGTGGACTGGCCCGAGGGACTCGTTGCCGAGGGGGCAGAGGGGGCACAGGCCGATGCGCCCGCGACCAGGGCAGCGAGGGGCCGCATGCACGCACACCGGTGACGGTGCGTCACCGAGGACATCTATTGCTCCGCTACCTGCGCGTCAACGGTCGAACTTGGCGTTGACAAGCTCGTTCTGGACCAGCCCCCTTGCCACAGGGAATGCGCCGCGGCCGACGAGTGCGCCTCATGCCGGCGGACTTGTGTGTCGATCCGACGATCCGTCCTCGGATCCGGCGAGCACTGCTGGGGCCTCTCCGCGCTGAGCACTGCTTTCACTGGGGCGCCGCGCTTCGGCACGATCCGTGAAAGGAGCTGGTCGAACTTCGAATCCGGAGAACGCCTTGAAGAGCACGATGCGAACCATGTTGCCGATGGGAATGGTTGCCGCGCTCGGCGCTTGCGCGGGGATGACCCCAAGCGCTCACGGCTATGACTCGGCAGAGGGCCATTGGCGCGGGTTCGTTACGCGCAGCGGCTCGCGCGAAGCCGTCACCGTGGATCTGGAACAGGCGAGCGGCGGGGGCTGGCTCGGCATCCTACGCGCCGGCGAGAACACCCTGCCCCTCGCAAACGTGGTGGTCGGAGTTGATGCCGTTCACTTCGAGGCGCCGGGCGAAGGCACCTTCGACGGCACCTTCGCAGCGGGCTCGATGACTGGATTGTTGTCCGGGCCGAGCGCCGGCTCGTTCTCGCTGAGCCGCGAGCCGGCGGACCACTACGGACCGGTGGGCACCAAGAACGCTCCCGAGGGGCACATCGAAGGCCCTCGTCCCGATTTCATTCTCGGACTGTGAGCCCATGCCAGGTCTTTCGGATCGCGGTCGTCCGCACGGCGTAGTCTCCTTCCAAGGAGGAGCGAATGATCGTCGTGCGCAGCGGAGCGGGTGAGGTGCGTCAGGAAATCGAAGCAAACGGGCACCACCGTTGATCGTCCGCGAGCGCCGCCGCTGTCCGCGGCATCTCTACAAGTCTCGAACCGTCCCCTCCGGGGTCACGGCGTGGCAGTTCGGTTTCCCATCAGTGGTCATTGCGAGCCTCGCTCCACGCAAGAGCTTTGCAACAGCGCACCGGAGCAGCATGCCGCGCGACCGGCCTGCCTTCAGGCCCGTGTCGAGCTTGATGAGCCACCCCTCCGGATCGATGGCGACGGTATTCCGCAACCCGAGCGCATCTGGGTCGTGGCCGAAGACGATGCCGTTCAGCCCAAGCTCGTCGAGCTGGATTCTCATCCGCGATCGCACCGAGCGGCGCTTCCACCAGTCGTGGCGCGACACGATCGATCGCGGATCGAGGAGCGCGCGGTACCGTTCAGCGCCATCGCGTCCCCAGCTCGAAGCGAGCGCGCCGAAGTAGGCGCGCAGCGCGGCAGGATCGTCCGAGGCGTCGATGTAACCTGCGTGCGCGAACAGCCAGGAGCCGATGAATGCCGCGATCGGCAAGGTTCCCAGGAAACGACCGAATTCGCTGCCGGCCAGCTCTTCGCCAGTCGGGTGCGACGAGAGGCCCAGCGCAGCGGCGCTCCGGTGCGCGCTGGAGAGCAGACGACGGTTTGCGGTCCCCGGATTGGCGAGGAACGCGGCGTCGTGGTTGCCGAGCAGCGCGAGCACGCGGCTGCCCGCGGCGGCGGCCTGGATGCTCAGCCGATCGAACAGGAGGACTACGCCGACGCCATCGGGTCCGCCGTCGATGTAGTCGCCGACGGCCACGAAGAGTTGCCTTCGTTGCGCCGGGTTCCAGACGAGAGAGCCAGCGCCGTCCCGGGTAGCGAGATTCGCGGCGACGAGGAGCTGCTCGAGCTCGGCAAGTCTGCCGTGGACATCGCTCACCGCCCACAGCGTGTCGAAGCTGGCGCGGAGATCTTCTGTGGAGATCGCTATCCAGGCGCCGGAGGGTGGGACGATGCCCGGCGCCTGGGCGCGCGACGCCGCCGCCACACAAGCCGCTCCCACCATCGCTGCCACCGACGTCTTCATTGCCTCACGATCTCCTGGTCGTCCTTGGCATTGGCGCCTCCATCAAAGGCCGAAACCGGAGAAGAAATTGATTGCGGCCTCCTTGCCGGGAAGCCGCAGCAGGGCTCATGCCAACCGGCCTGGCGCACGAAAATGCGCGGCCGCTGACGGAGCCGCGGTCGAACGCTGTCGGATGCCCGGATGAAGCGCACCGCCGTCCGACACCGATCGGGCCGGGCTGACATCGAGCGGCTTGACTCAAGTCTGGCCTGCGGCGGCCCTGAGCCGGAGCGCGCGCGAATCCCCAAACGTCGGATGCTCTGCATCGATCACCGTCGCGGACGTCTATCGGAACGGCTGGCACCTTGCTTGCTTGTCGATCGAGCAGCACAGCGCGCTTCATCCATACGAAAGGCTCGATCATGCGATCCCTCCGATCACTGTCCGCTCTCCTCCTGGCTCTTGTGGCCTGCTCGCACGCGCAGCCACCTC
>JBJMQJ010000507.1:0-5347 GCA_045802765.1 Myxococcales bacterium | reverse complement strand
TTACGTGGTGGTCGGCTGGGCCCTGGCGCGCCAGGTGGCGATCAGCTACGCCGTGGGCGAATGGGCGCGCGTGTTCCCGCTCGACGCGCTCTTCAAGGCGTTCGGCGGCTTTTTCGTGCGCCGCGGCTTCCCGGACCCGCTGTACCACACCGTCCTGCGGCGCTACCTGCAGCTCATCACCCGGCAGGGAGTCACGCAGGGCATCTTCCCCGAAGGAGGGCTCACGCGGGACGGAGCGCTGCGCAGCCCGAAGGTGGGGCTGCTCGACGCCCTGCTGCAGCTCTCGGCGGAGCCCGGCTTCGAGCGGGATCTCGTCTTCGTGCCCGTCGGCATCAACTACGACCGCGTTCTCGAGGACGAGGCGTTGCTTTCCGAGAGGCGCGGGCGCGAGCACCCGCCCGGCGCCGCGGAGAAGCTCGGCGGCGCGCTGAGGCTCCTCTGGATCGTGCCCTCGCGCATCGCGCTGAACCTCGCGCGCGCGGCGCTGGGGCGCCTGCACCGCAGCGGGTATGTGGCGCTGGCCTTCGGAGAACCGGTCTCCTTCCGCCGCCTGGCGGCCGCGCGAGGGTGGGATCTGTCGCGCTGCTCGGAGGAGGAGCGCCGCGGAATCGCCAAAGAGGTTGCGCGCGATCTGATGGGCCGCATCGCCCGCTCGATCCCCGCGACTCCCGTCCCGCTCGTCGCGCGCGCCCTGCTCGAGCTGCGCGAAGCGTCCACGTCGCGCCTCTCCGAACGGGTCCGCGACCTGCGCAACGAGCTGGAGCAGCTCGGGGTACCGACCGCGCTCGGCGACGAGTTCGAGGCGCAGCGGCGCGGCCGCGCGCAGCTCCTCGAGGACGAGGACCGCAACCGCGACCTCGCTCGCCTGGAAGGCGACGTCCTCGCGCTCGAGGAAGCCGAGGAGATCGTCCGGATCGGCGTCGAACGGCTCGCTCGCCGGCGCGCCGTCGTCTTCGCGGGCGGAGCGGTGCGGATCGGCCCTCACCCACACGCCCGGGAGCTGCTCGAGTACTACGCGAGATCGCTCGCGGTCCTCGAACCCACCGCGGCGGCCGCGCATCCGCTGCCCGCGGCCTCCGGGCGGTGACTCGAGTTGCGCCGGGCGGCCGCTTCCGCGACAAGGCAGGGAACATGTCCCCTCCGGCCCACGTCCTGATCGTCGACGACGAGCGCGACCTCGTCCGGCTGCTGGAGTTCAATCTGCAGCAGGCCGGCTTCGAGACCGCCGTCGCATACGCAGGCGAGGAGGCGCTCCACAAGATCAGGCAGCGCGTGCCCGACCTGGTGGTGCTCGACCTGATGCTGCCCGATCTGTCCGGGACGGAGGTCTGCCGGCAGATCAAGGCATCCCCGCGGACCCGCCACGTCCCGGTCCTGATGCTCACTGCGCGCACCGACGAGGTCGATCGGGTGGTCGGATTCGAAGTCGGGGCCGACGACTTCGTCACGAAGCCGTTCAGCGTGCGGGAGCTGGTGCTTCGCGTCCGCGCCATCCTCCGCCGCGGCGAAGGCGCCGAGGCTGACCAGGAGCGCGAGCAGGTCGGACCCATCCGGGTCGATCCCGCCGCGCACCGCGCATACGTGGACGACAAGGAGATCGCGCTCACCGCGCTGGAGTTCAAGCTCCTCACCACCTTCATGTCGCGCGTGGGCCGCGTGCAGACGCGCGAGTCGCTGCTGCAGGACGTCTGGGGCATGTCCAGCGATCTGCAGACGCGCACCGTGGATACCCACGTCAAGCGTCTGCGCGAGAAGCTGGGCGCTGGCCGGGACTTGATCGAGACGGTGCGCGGCATCGGGTACCGCATGGTCGAGCCGGCGCGCTGACTTGCGGGGAGGGGTGCATGCTGCAGGGAAAGATCGCGCTGGTGACCGGGGCCTCGTCCGGGATCGGCCTCGCCGTCGCTCGCGCCGTGGTGGCGGGCGGCGGCAAGGTGGCGATGGTGGCCCGCACGGAGGCGAACCTGCGCGACGCGGCGCGCGAGCTGGGGGCGGACCGCGCGTCGATCCATCCGCTCGACGTGACCGATCTGGCGCGCCTCGAGGAGCTGCCGGCGCGAGTCCTGGAGCGGTTCGGCGCGCTCGATCTCCTGGTCAACAACGCCGGCCTCAACCACCGCGGGCCGGCGCTGCAGTACACGCCCCGCCAACTCGGCGACGTGATCACCACCAACCTCACCGCGCCGGTGGTGCTCGCGCGCGCCGCGGCGCCACACATCCGCGACGGCGGCGCCATCGTGAACGTCGCCAGCCTGGCGGGCATGGTCCCGGTCCCGCACGAGGCGGCCTACAGCGCCTCGAAGGCGGGCCTGCGCGCGTTCTCCCGCGTCCTGCACGGCGAGCTACGGCCGCGCGGCGTCCACGTGGGAATCGTCTCGCCCGGACCCGTGGACACGAACTTCTTCGGCGACCTCGCCAAGGCGCCGGCGCTCAACTTCTCGCAGCCGCTGAGCACTGCCGAGGAGGTCGCCGATGCGGTGCTGCGCTGCTGGCGCGAGCGCCGCATCGAGATTGCGTTGCCATGGTTCTCGGGAAAGCTCTGCACGCTCGGCTACCTGTCGCCGCGCTTCATGCGCCTGCTGCGGCCGGCGCTGGAACGGCGCGGGCAGCGCAACAAGCAGGCGTTGATGGAGCGGAGGGCTGCGCAAAAGCCGTAGCGCGCGGCTGCTGGGGAAGCGGGCGGAGCGGCGGTCGGGCGACGCGCCCGCGGCTTTCCGGGATGGAATTCCGCGCGCCCGGTGCGCAGTGTGGGTACCGAGGCCGCGCTACGGGAACCTATTGGGCCATCTTCGGCGTGGCGCTCTCCACGCTCGTCCTTCCCTTGCCCGAGGAGCTGACGCTCCTCGGCGCCGGCTACCTGGCGCATCAAGGCGCGGTGTCGCTCCCGGGGGCGTACGCGAGCGCGCTCGCGGCGGTCCTCATCGGCGACGCGGTCACCTTCTTGCTGGGGCGCGGCCTGCTCCCGAAGTTCCTCGCTTCGCGCTGGGGCCGCAAGATCGTCAGTCCGGGGCTGCGCCGGTGGGCCGAGGACCTGGTACGCGAGCACCAGCTCCGCGCCATCCTGCTCGCGCGTTTCCTCGTCGGCCTGCGCGGGCCGGTATACCTGGCCATCGGAGCGGCGAAGCCGCCGGCCTGGAAGTTCATCGCGCTGAACACGGCGGTCGCGGTGGTCGAGGTGGGCATCATCGTCGGCGTCGGGTACGAGTTTGGCGCCTCGCACAAGCTGGCCAAGGACGTTCGCTGGCTGGAGATCACCATCGGCGTCACGCTGTTGCTCGTCCTGGTCGTCGTGCCCGTCCTCCTGAAACGGCACGTCGAGAGGCGCGAAGCGGCCTGAACGACGCCAAACGGCCCCCGCGCCGGGGCCGAGCATGGACCTGAGGGCACCTCTTTGGGCACAATGGCGCCATGGATCGCTTCGATCCCGTCCAGGCGCTCCGCGTCGTGCAGCTGATGGTGCTCTCCGCCTGGGCGGACGGGCACGTCGAGGGCAGCGAGGCGCTCGCCATCCAGCGGCAGGTCGCCGGCAACGCGCTGCTGGAGCGCGTGGGCGTGGTGAGCGAGATCGGCCGCGACACGCGCAAGTGGATGCTGGCCGAAGGGATGGACGCGTGCCTGGCGGCCGCCGCCGCCGACTTGAAGGACGCCGATTACCGGGAGCTGGCCTTCAAGTGCTGCGCCCGGGTGATGGGCGCCGACCGCGTCTTCCCGCTCGAGGAGGAAACGGTCCTCGGGCGCGTGCAGCAGCTGCTCGGCCTGTCCGACGCGGACGCCGGGCGCCTCTTGGTCCTGGCGACCCGCTGACGCGGAGGAATGTCCCGATGGCGAGCCTCGAAGAGATCGAGCGCAAGCAGAGGTCGATGCAGCCGCTGCTGGAGCAGATCGCCCAGGAGACGGACGCCGGCCGCGTGCAAGAGCTGGGGAAGCAGATCGCGCACATGGCCCACGAGCTCGGCCACATGGCTGCCGGGCTGGAGAGGGCGTACGCACAGAGCAAGGGCAGCGGCGAGACCCGGGTCGTCCTCACCAAGGAGCAACGCGAGCGTGTCGCGCAGGCCACGGGCGTCGCGCTCGACACGCTGGTGCTACAAGGCGCCGAGACCTGGGACCCGCAGATGCCCTCGATGAGCCCCGCCACGGTCGAGCGCCTGGCGATGGCGTCGGTGGCGGACCGCAAGCTCAAGGAAGAAAAGCGCAAGGCGGTGAAGGCGATCCTGAAGGAGCTGGAGGCGGCGGTCGGCGAAAGCCCCGCGCCGGAAACGAAGGCGGCGATCGAGCAGTTCAAGCGCGATCATCTCGACGAGTAGCGGCGGCGCTTTCCGCCCGGTGGAAGCGCTCGCTCGCCAGTGGTAGAATGAGGAGGGGGCGCGATGCCGGGGCTCACCTTCATCAAGATCCTCGGGAACCTGAAGTTCTTCACGCACGGCCTGAAGCTCGGGGCCGAGTGGAAGAATTCGTTCTCGATCAAGGACGAGGCGCAGTTCCATTCCGGCGATCGCAAAGCCGCGCCGCAGCTCATCCCGCCCTGGTTCATGCCGGCGGAGATCCCGAACAAGTACCACCAGGAGACCTGCGACAAGATCGGGAAGGAGTACAAGGACTTTCACGACACGATGCTCGACGCCATCGGGTTTGCGCACAACCTCTGGAAGATGCAGGCCAAGTTCAAGGACCTGAAGGTCAACGCGCTCACCGCGCTCGGCACGCCCGGCTGCCTCGACGGGCCGGAGCTCGAAGGGCTCATCAAGCAGGCCCCTCAGGTGGCCGCCTGGACTGGGAACAAGGCCAAGCACCGCGACGCGGTCGCCGCCGGCGTCTCGAAGTGCTTCAAGAAATGGCAAGACAAGGTCATCGTGCCGGGACTGCCTTGGTACCCGGCATTCGTCGTCTTCCCCGGCCCGATGGCCCCACCGATGCCGAACATCCCGATGCCGCTCATCTGCTGCCCCTCGCCGATGATGACCGAGATCTGCATGCCGACCTCGATGGCGAAGGCGATGGACGACGCCCTCGACGGTGGGCTCAAGGACAAGGACAAGACGAAGCAGTACGCGGCGCTGCACGACGGCATCGCCACCGTGCTTTCGATCGCGTTCCTCATCTGGCTCGTCTCGCAGCAGGTCATGATGGTGATGGGCAAGGGCCAGATCCCCACCTTCGCGCCGCCCTTCGTCCCGGTCGGTCCCGTGGTGATGGGCGACAACCTGCCCGTGCCCGGGCATCTCATGACGTGAGACGCCGATCGATTAGCGTCTTGTGCTCGGGTGCGGAGTGCACGTCAGGTGCTCGAGCACCTTCCGCCGCGAAGAGAGTTGCGCGCGCGCGGGCTGTTCACGTCCGCCATGGG
>JBJMQJ010000506.1:0-4301 GCA_045802765.1 Myxococcales bacterium | reverse complement strand
TGCCTTCGGGCAGATGTGGCCGCGGCTGAACGGATCGTCGGCGTCGCCGCGGATGCTCTTCACCATGCCGCCGTCGAGCTCGACGGCGAGGCCGCAGACCGCCTCGCAGAGCATGCAGGTGTGCAGGCGCGTCGCCACGGGGGGCGCAGCCTAACACGGTCGGACGCGCCATTCCGTTCCTGTCCGGCGCGAGGTAGGACAGCCTGGCATGGACCGCCTGCAGACCGATTCCGTCCTCCTCGAACCGCTCGCGCGGGACGACTTTCCCTGGCTCTTCGCGCTGTACGCGGACGCGGAGGTGATGCGCTACATCGGGCACGGACCGCGCAGCGAGGAGGAGTCGCGCCGGAACCTCGATTGGCTCGTGGCGCACGGCGAACGCCTGCCGTTCGGCTACTGGGTGTTGCGCGAGCGCGCGACGGGCGCGCGCCTGGGCGGCGCGGTGCTCATGATCCGGCGCGACGGCGCGCCCGTCGAGCTCGGCTTCATGCTCGCGCGGCCAGCGTGGGGGCGCGGCATTGCGACCGAGGTGGCGCGCGCGCTGGTGACGCACGCGTTCGCGGACCTCTCCCTGTCCGGTTTGCAGGCGTTCACCGCCGTCGAGAACCGCGCATCGGCGGCCGTGCTGCGCAAGGCCGGGATGCGGGACGCGGGGCTCTGCCCCGGTCCTTACGGCGGGCTCGACCGCCGCTTCGAGCTCACGCGCGAGGCGTGGCTGTCCTCGCGCCCGGCTGGAGACGGCGCCCGGTGAGCGGCGCGGAACGAACCGGCGCCTTCGTGGAGGGTGTTCAGCCGGCCTTGCGGACGTTTGCCGCCTGCGGGCCCTTGGGGCCCTGCTGCAGCTCGAACTCCACCTTCTCGCCCTCGGCGAGGCTCCGGAAGCCCTCCGCCTGGATGGCCGTGTGGTGGACGAACACGTCCTTGCCGCCGCCGTCCGGGGTAATGAATCCAAAGCCCTTCGCGTCGTTGAACCACTTCACTGTACCGGTCGCCATTCGCGGAAACTTCTTTCGTGTACAAGCGGCAACTCGCCGCGAGACTGCTCCGAGCAGTGCGCTGCATGTAGTACCGCCGGGAAGCGGCGTCAACCGGCCGACCGCGCGGTTGTCCATCGCCTTGCGTGCCCGCTCGCGCCCGGATCCGGGATCGCCGGTCCCGCAGGCGCTCACCAGCGGCGCAGGGCCGCGCGTACACGCCCGTCGCCCCAGCGTTTCGGCCAGGGCCGGATCCTGGCACGCGTCTTGATGTGCACCCCTGAGGGCGCCGGCCACGAGGAGGGGGGATGGACGATTTCTTCCGGGACCTGCGGTACGGCTGGCGGATGTTGCGCGCGCGTCCCGGCTTCGCGGCGGTCGCCGTGCTCACGATCGCGCTCGGAGTGGGCGCGAACACCGCCGTCTTCAGCGCCGTCAACGCTCTGCTGCTCCGCCCGTTGCCCATCGCGGACGTCGACCGGGTCGTTTTCGGCATGGCCCTGCGCGAAGGCTTCGATCCCTTCGGGACCTCGTTCCTCGACTACGCATCGTACCGCGACCAGGCGCGCTCGTTCGCGAGCATGGGGCTCGCCACCCAGCGCCCCTTCAACCTGATCGGACGGGCGGATCCCGAGCTCCTGAACGGCGCGGCCGTCACCGCCTCGTACCTCGCTACGCTGCGCGTCCGCCCGGAGCTCGGGCGGCTCTTCGCCGACGACGAGGACCGTCCCGGCGGACCCCCGGTGGCGATCCTGAGCCACGACCTGTGGCAGCGACGCTTTGCAGGCGAGGCGCGCGCGATCGGCCACACCATCGACCTTTCGGGCCAGCCCCACTCGATCGTCGGCGTGCTGCCCGCTGGATTCGACGTGCCCTATTCGGCCGAGGTCTGGGTGCCGCTGCAGGTGGCCTTCGATTCGCTCCCTCTCCCCGACCGGGCCGCCACCGCGCACGAGCTGGTCGCGCGCTTGAAAGCAGGCGTCCGCCTGGAGGACGCCGACGCCGAGCTGAAGAGGCTCGCCCGCAGGCTGGAGCAAGAGCATCCGCACATCCGGCGCGGCTGGTCCTACGGCCTCGTCCCGCTGCGCCAAGCGCTCCTCGCGGACATCGGCGGCAGGGCGAAGCGCTCGCTCGGAATCCTGGGCGTCGCGGTGGGTTTTCTCCTCATCATCTGCTGCGCGAACGTCGCCAGCCTGCTCCTCGCGCGCGGGGTTGCCCGCGGAGGGGAGATCGCCATCCGGCGCTCGCTGGGAGCCGCGCAAGGACGCCTCGTCCGCCAGCTTCTCACCGAGAGCCTGCTGCTCGCTCTCTTGGGCGGCGCCGCCGGGGTGCTGTTCGCCTTCTGGGCGAGGCCGCTCTTCGCCACGCTCAATCCCATCCAGGCGTCCGCGCTCGGATCCGTCCTCACCGATTTCCGCATCGACGGGCGCGTGCTCGCGTTTTCCCTCGCGGTGACGGTCCTGACCGGAGCGCTCTCGGGGCTGCTTCCGGCCCTCGCGGTCGCGCGTTCGCCGGGGCTCATCTCCGTGCTCAGGCAGCGCGACCAGCGCGCCGCGAGCGGCGGCGGAGGCAGGCGCGCCCTGGCCGCATTGGTGGTCGTGGAGGTCGCCGTCGCCGCCGCGCTCCTGGTCGGCGGCGGGCTCCTCTTGCGGTCGTTCCAGCGCCTCCAGGACGTCGACCTCGGCTTCCGACCCGACGGGTTGCTGATGGTCGACCTTCCGCTTTCGCCGTCGCGATACCCGACTCTCGCCAAGCGCACCCGGTTCATCGAAGAGCTGCTCTCGCGGACGCGGGCGCTTCCGCACGTCGTCGATGCCGGGACGACGACGAACGTGCCCATGCAACGCGGGATCACCGTGGACTCCGTCTTCGAAGCGGAGGGACGGCCGCCCACCGATCCGTCGCAGGTGCCGATCACGGCGCACCGGCTGGTCAGCCCGGGATATCCGGCGACGCTCGGCGTGAAGCTCGTCGCCGGGCGCCTGCTGGGCGAGGCGGATCGCGAGGGAAGCCTCCCCGTCGCGGTGGTGACCGAGGAGCTGGTCCGGCAAGCGTGGCCGTCCGAGGACGCGATCGGCAAGCGCGTGCGGCGCGTCCGGGCGGGAGAACGCGGGCCGTGGATGACCGTCGTCGGCGTCGTGCGCGACGTGAAGGAGGATCGGTTCAACTTTCGCGTGCGGCGGCCCGTCTGGTACCTGCCGTACGCGCAGCAGACGTTCGCTCCGCCGGTGGCGCTGCCGCTCGAGCTCGTCGTGCGCACGGAGGGCGACCCGATGGGAATCGCGGCGGCCGTCCGCACCGCGGTGCGCGCGATCGACCCGGACCAGCCCGTCGGCGCGGTGATGCCGCTGCGGGAGCAGCTGGGCGACGTCCTGATCGCCGAGCGGTTCAGCGCCGTCTTGATCGCGACGCTCGCCGCCGCGGGCCTGCTGCTCGCGGCGCTCGGGCTCTACGGCGTCATGGCCTACACGGTGGGGCAGCGCACCGGCGAGATCGGCCTGCGGATGGCGCTCGGCGCGCGTCCCCGCGACGTCTTGCGGCTGGTCGTCGGGCATGGGGCAGGGCTCGTCGCCACGGGGCTCCTGCTCGGAATTGCCGGGGCCTGGACGCTCACGCGGCTCCTGGCGAGCGCCCTCTACGAGGTGAGCCCGTCCGATCCGGCGACGTTCGCGGCCGTGGCGGCGGTGCTCGCTGCGTCGGCGCTCCTCGCATGCTGGCTGCCCGCCCGGAGAGCGACTCGCATCGACCCGATGGCGGCCCTGCGCTGCGAGTGAGATGGTATCGCGGTTCGCGCGCATGCGACCTAACGTCGCGCTCGGGAGAATCGCATGCGCCCGATCTTCGCGTCCCTCGGCGTTCTTTGTCTTCTCATCCTCGGCGGCTGCGATCGGGGCGGCACGGGAGCGGGCGGCGTCTCGAGCTCCGCCTCCGGGCGCGATGGCAGCGTCGCGCGCGCTCCGGTCGATCAGCCCCAGCCGGCTCCGGTTTCGCCTCCCGAGCAGCAGCCGGCGCCGGCCCGAGGCACCATCCCACCGACGCAGACGCCGGCCGTCGCCTTGCCGTCGTTCGCCGACCTCGCCGAGCGGCTCGAGCCCGCGGTCGTCAACATCCAGGTGGTGAAGGTCGATCCGAGCTCGCCCTCGCCCTATGAGGGCACCCCTTGGGAGCACTTCTTCCGCCGGCCCGGTGCGCCGCCGCCGGCCGTCCAGGCGACCGGCTCGGGATTCATCATCAGCCCCGACGGCTTCATCCTCACCAACAACCACGTCGTCGAGAACGCGCGCAGCGTGAAAGTCACGACCAGCTCGGGCGAGGAGCTTCCCGCCC
>JBJMQJ010000505.1:0-17219 GCA_045802765.1 Myxococcales bacterium | reverse complement strand
GGGCTGCGCAAGGTGTTCCGCACTTCGCAGCCGGTGGTGATCTTCCCTGCCTCGGGCACCGGAGCCTGGGAAGCGGCGCTGGTGAATACGCTCCCCCCCGGCGACCGCGTCCTCATGTTCGAGACGGGCCACTTCGCGACGCTCTGGCAGGAGATGGCGCGCCGGCTCGATCTGCGCGCCGATTTCGTCCCCGGCGACTGGCGGCGCGGCGTCGATCCGGCCGTCGTGGAGCAGAAGCTCCGCGCCGACGCGCAGCACGAGATCCGCGCCGTCTGCGTGGTGCACAACGAGACCTCCACGGGCGTCGCCTCGCGCATCCCCGAAGTCCGGGCCGCCGTCGACCACGCGAGGCATCCCGCGCTGTTCTTCGTCGACACCATCTCGTCCTTGGCATCGATCGACTACCGGCACGACGAGTGGAAGGTCGACGTGACCGTCGCCGGCTCGCAGAAGGGCCTGATGCTCCCGCCAGGCCTCTCCTTCAACGCAGTTTCGGCGAAGGCGCTGAAGGCCTCGGCCGACGCGAAGCTGCGCCGCTCCTACTGGGACTGGCAGCCGATGCTGCAGGCGAACGAGAGCGGCTTCTTCCCCTACACGCCCGCGACCAACCTGCTCTACGGGCTGCGGGAGGCGCTGCGGATGCTCGACGAGGAAGGTCTCGCCAACGTTTTGCGGCGCCACGCCCGCCATGGCGAGGCGACGCGCCGGGCAGCGCGCGCCTGGGGCCTCGAGCTGAACTGCGCCGACGACCGCGAATACTCCAACTCGCTCACCGCCATCCGCACCCCCGATGGCCACGACACGGACCGGCTCCGCGCCGTCATCCTCGAGCGCTTCGACATGTCCCTCGGCCAGGGCCTGGGAAAGCTGAAGGGCAAGCTGTTCCGCATCGGACACCTGGGCGCGTTCAACGACCTCACGCTCTGCGGCGCGCTCGCCGGCGTGGAGATGGGGCTGCGCCTGGCGGGCATCCCGCACCGTCCGGGCGGCGTCGCCGCCGCGCTGGACTACCTCTCGCTACCCGACGCTCCGACCTGAAGCTCCGCGTGCCCACCGGGCCCCCTCCGCCCGCCTTGCGCCCCTACCCCGCGCCCTTGCTACCTCCAGAAGTGGGAGGGTGGACCATGACGCACGAGGAAGAGATGCGTTCGCTCGCTCGGGGGGCGGTGATCGCGCTCCTGGCGGTGATCGGCGCCTTGGTGCTGCACCTGCGCGCGGGCGACAAGCCGCGCGATCCCCGCGCCGTCGCGATGAAGTCCGCCAAGGAGGCCGCTGCGCAAGTCGGGGAAGTGCCGCAGCCGTGAAGCTCAACCCGTCCTGCGCGAGCGCCATTTCAAGAGCGGCGGCGTCAGCAGGGTAGTGACCATCACCATGATGACGCACGCCGAGAAGGTGGCGGCGTCGATCATCCTCTCCCCGCGGACGGTCAGCTCCTGCCCGATGCTCGCCACCACCAGACCCACCTCCCCGCGCGGGATCATCGCGAGCCCCACGAAGACGCGGTCGACGCCCTTCTCCAGCACGGCCAGCCCGCAGATCTGCTTGCCGACGATCGCCGCCACGGTGATGGCCACGGCTACGCCGAGGATCTGCGGCTTGGCCAGGGCAAGCAGGTCGGTCCGGACACCCATCAGCACGAAGAAGATGGGCACCAGGAACTGGGCGATCGGCTCGATGAGCTGATCCAGCGCGCGCTCCCCGCGGCCGGTGAACTCCTGCGAGTGCACTTCCTCCAGCACCAGACCGGCGGCGAAGGCGCCCACGATCGGCGCGAGGCCCACCTCGTCGGACAGCCAGGCGAGAACGAAGCAGAAGGACAGCCCGACGGCGACCAGCACGCCGCGAGCGCGCAGGCGGGCGGCGAGGCGGAAGAGGCGCGGAGAGAGCAGCATGCCGGCGGCGATGGCGCCGACCACGAACACGACCGCCTTCGCCACCGTCACGCCGATGTCGACGCCGGAGAGCGCCTTGCCCTTGTCGGCGGCGGCAGCTACCGCGGCGACGACCGCCAGGACCATCAGCCCGAGCACGTCGTCGATCACCGCGGCGCCCAGCACGATGCGCGCCTCGGGGGTCTGGACCTTGCCCAGGTCCTTGAACACTCTCGCGGTGATGCCGACGCTCGTGGCGCACAGGACCGTCCCGATGAATGCGTGCTCGTAGGCGGACGACCCGGGCAACAACCAGGCCGCGGCGCCGTACCCGAGGACGAAGGGACCGATGACTCCGATGGTAGCGACGAGCAGCGAGGACATTCCGACGCGGAGCATCTGCGCCACCGTCGATTCGAGGCCCACCTCGAAGAGGAGGATGAGCGCCCCGATACGTCCCAGCATGTCGAGCGTCGGATCGGTCTTCAGCCGCTCCATGAGCGAGTGGCCGAAGAGCGGCACGTTCCCGAGCAGGATCCCGCCGAGCAGCTCGCCCAGGACGGCCGGCTGGCCGACGCGCGAGGCGACGTCGCCTCCCAGCTTGGCGACGAGCAGGATCAGCGCCAGCGAAAGGACCAGGCCGGCGACCGGATCGCCCTGCGCGTTGCCCGCGGCGAGGAGGAAGGCCGGCATCGATCGCGGCACAGTAGCGCGGCGGACGCCCCCTTGACCAACGCCGGATGACTGCGCTTTATCCAGCGCTCATGAAAACCTTTCTTGCCGCCGTCGCGCTCTGCGGCACCGCCGCCGTTGCCCAGCCGCTCGAGCTGAAGCTCGGACACGTCGGGTCGCCCGGATCGCTCTTCGATCTCTCCGCGCAGGAATTCGCCAAGCGCGTCCAGCAGAAGCTGGGCGGAAAGGTGGTCGTCCAGCTCTACGGCTCGAGCCAGCTCGGCGACGACACCGAGATGATGCAGAAGGTGAAGCTCGGCACGCTGGACTTCACCGTGCCCTCCACCGTCATGTCCTCGGTGGTGCCCGCCTTCGGGCTCTTCGAGATGCCCTACCTGGTGCGCGACCGCGAGCACATGAAACGCATCGAGAAGGAGGTCGTCTGGCCGCAGCTGGCGCCGTTGTCGGAGAAGGCCGGCTACCAGATGGTCGCCGTCTGGGAGAACGGGTTCCGGCAGATCACCAACAATGCGCGTCCCATCAAGACGCCGGAGGACCTGAGGGGCATCAAGCTGCGCGTCCCGAAGGGAAAGTGGCGCGTCAAGATGTTCCAGTCGTACGGCGCGAGCCCCTCCGCGATGGGTCTCTCCGAGGTCTTCGTCGCGCTGCAGACGGGCGTGATGGATGGCGAGGAGAACCCGCTCACCCAGATTTACACCTCCAAGTTCCAGGAGGTGCAGAAGTACCTGTCGATGACGGACCACGTGTACACGCCGGCATACCTCGTGACCTCGGTCCGGCGCTGGAACGCGCTCCCCGCCGACGTGCGCAAGGGCCTCGAGGAGGCGGCGCGCGAGACGCAGGCCTACGTGTACAAGACCGGGGCGCAGCAGGACGAGGAGCTGCTCGGGAAGCTGAAACAGGCGGGAATGAAGGTGAACGAGGCGGACAAGGGCGCCTTCCGCGCCGCCAGCAAGCCCATCTACGAGGAGTTCTCCAAGGAGACGCCGAACGGCAAGGAGATGATCGACAAGGCCGTGGCGCTCGGATCGGCGAAGTGAAAGCGTTGCGCCGGCGCATCGAGCGGCTCTTCGAGTGGATCTCGGCCGCGCTGCTCCTCGCCCTCGCGGTCGAGGTGCTGGTCGGAGTCGTCTTCCGCGCCGCCGGCCGGCCGCTGGTCTGGTACGACGAGGTGGCCTCGGTGATGCTCGCCTGGCTCACCTACTACGGCAGCGCGCTCGCCGCCCTGAAGAGGGCGCACATCGGCTTCCCCGGCCTGGTCAACAGTCTGCCGCCCGGCGGCCGGATCGTCGCCCTGGTGGTCCGCGAGGTGGCGGTCATCGGGTTCTTCATCGTGCTGGCGCTGTGGGGCGTGCACGTGATGCAGATGCTCGGCGGCGAGACGCTCGTCACGGTGGACGTGCCGGTGCGGTTCACCCAGTCCGTGATCCCGATCGGCGCCGCGCTCTTCGTGCTGGCGGAGCTTCTCAATCTCCCTGACCAGATCGCCTGGGCGCAAGGACGCCCCGTCGCCGCCACCGCGGCGCCCCCCGATGCGGCCAAAGAGCTGAGCCACTGATGGAGATGCTCGCCCTGTTCGGCGCCGTGATGGTCCTGGTGCTGTTCGGCATCCCCATCGCGGTCGCGCTGGCGGTCGTGGCGCTGGTGGCCATCGTGCAGACCGGCGGCTTGGGACAGCTCTCGAACGTTCCCATCGTCATGTACACGGGCGCGACCAGCTTCCCGCTGATCGCCATCCCGCTCTTCGTCTTCGCCGGCGCGATCATGAACGCGTCCGGCATCTCGCGCCGCCTGATCGCGCTCTCCTCGGCGCTGCTCGGCTTCATCCGGGGCGCCCTGGCCCAGGTGACCATCGTCACCTCGATGTTCTTCGCCGAGATCTCGGGGTCCGCCGTCGCCGATGCTGCGGCGCTGGGGTCCATCCTCATCCCGGCCATGAAGAGCAAGGGCTACAGCAAGGAGTTCTCCGCGGCGGTGCTCTCCTCCTCCGCGACGCTCGCCGTCATCATTCCGCCGTCCATCCCGATGATCCTCTACGCGGCGATGGCTGACACCTCGGTGGTGAAGCTGTTCGTCGGCGGGGTGGTGCCCGGCGTGCTGGGCGGGCTGCTCATGATGGTGATCGCCTACTGGTTCGCGCGCCGGTACAACTTCCCGGTCGAGGAGAAGTTCTCCTGGGCGCGGGTGTGGGTGGCGTTCAAGGAAGCGTCCTGGGCGCTGGTGCTGCCCGCGATCATCCTGGGCGGCATCTTCGGGGGCTGGGTGACGGCGACCGAGGGAGCCGCCCTGGCGGTGCTGGCGGCCATCTTCATCGGCGTGGTCGTCTACCGCGAGCTGAACTTCAAGGAGCTCTACAACGCGATGATCGACGGTTCGGTGCAGACCGCGGTGGTCATGCTGCTGGTCGCCGCCTCCGCGCTGCTCGGCGTGCACCTCACCGAGATCCAGGCGCCGCAGAAGCTCGCCGCCGCCGCGGGCGCCCTGAGCCAGAACAAGTGGGTGATCCTCCTCTTGCTCAACCTGCTCTTCCTGCTGCTCGGCTTCTTCCTGCACTCCGCCGCGGCCATCATCCTGGTGGTGCCGGTGGTGATGCCGCTGATCAAGGCGGTCGGGATCGACCCGGTGCAGTTCGGGATCGTGGTGACCATCAACCTGGGGATCGGTCAGCAGACCCCGCCGGTCGCCAGCGTGCTCACCGTGGCCTGCTCCATTGCGCGCGCGGACATGTGGGAAGTCACCAAGGTGAACGTCTGGTTCATTGCCGTGCTGCTCTTCGTGCTCGCGCTTTCGACGTACGTGCCCATCGTCCCGCTCGGGCTCGTGCGGCTCTTCTACGGGGCGGCGGGTTAGCGGGTCGTCAGCGCGCCCTGATGGTCGCCGCCCGGGACGCGCACGGTGGGCGGCCGCCGCTGCGGGCGGGCCCCCGAAGACGGCTTGCGGCCGGTCTTCATGGTCACGACCGTGGCGAGGATGCCCAGGTAGAGCAATCCGACCAGCGCGGAGCCAGCGACTTCGATCACGGTCAGCACAGAAATCCCCCGTTCTGCGGTGTGGGGCCGAGCCCATGAAGAAATACAGAGTCGACCCGGTAAGGCCGCAAGGGCCGCCAGGGGGAGCACGTAGGGGGTGCGGATACACGAGTCGCCCCTTTGGGCCGTTTGCCCCGCTCCCGCTCAGGGAGAGCGCCGCAGGTCGGCGGCGCGGCGGCAGCGAGGCTCTTCGTCGCAGCGGACGACCAGGACTTGCCCTGATTTCACGGCGTAGACGTCCTGGCAGCCCGGAACGAGCGCCGACGGCCTGACACGAAAGTCGATGCCGCCGCGAAGCCATTCCGCTGCGCTCACCTTTCCGTCGCAGTTCAGGTCCCGCAGCGCGTCCGGGACCTCGCCCTCCCGCGCGAGCTGGAAGGCGCGCACGCCCGCCATCACGAACAGGGCCAGCGGGAAGAGCAGGATGAAGGTGAGCAGCAGCCTCGGCCGCCGCGGCAGTCGCGTGACCGTGGCGAGGGCCACTACTCGATCCGGTAGTTGGGCGCTTCCTGCGTGACCTGCACGTCGTGGACGTGGCTCTCGCGCAACCCGGCCGGGGTGATGCGGACGAACTTGGCGCGGGTGCGGAGCTCTTCCACGGTGCGGCACCCGGTGTAGCCCATGCCGGCGCGCAGCCCACCGACGAGCTGGTGCACGTTCATCGCCAGCGGGCCTTTGTACGGAACGCGGCCCTCGATGCCTTCGGGCACGAGCTTCAAGTCCTCCTCGCCCGCCTGGAAGTACCGGTCGCGCGACCCCTGCTTCATCGCGCCCATCGAGCCCATCCCGCGGTACGACTTGTAGGAGCGGCCCTGGTACAGGATGACCTCGCCGGGCGCTTCCTCGGTGCCGGCGAAGAGCGAGCCGATCATCACGCTGTTCGCGCCGGTGGCGATGGCCTTCACGATGTCGCCCGAGTACTTGATGCCGCCGTCGGAGATGCAGGGGACGCCGAACCGCGAGGCGGCGCGCACGCAGTTGTCGATCGCGCTGATCTGCGGGACGCCGACGCCGGCGACCACCCGCGTGGTGCAGATGCTGCCCGGGCCGATGCCCACCTTCACCGCGTCGACGCCCGCCTCGCACAGCGCGGCCGCGCCCTCGCCGGTCGCGACGTTGCCGGCGACCAGCTCGATGTCGCGGAAGTTGCTCTTGAGGGCGCGCACCGACTCGATCACGCCCTTGGAGTGCCCGTGCGCGGTGTCCAGCGCGACGACGTCGGCGCCGGCGCGCAGCAGCGCGTGCACCCTCTCGTCGCGGTCGGGGCCCACGCCCACCGCGGCGCCCACCAGCAGCCGCCCGTGCTCGTCCTTGGCGGCGTTGGGGTGCGCGCGCGTCTTCTCGATGTCCTTGATGGTGATGAGGCCCTTCAGCTCGAACTTCTCGTCGACGACCAGCAGCTTCTCGATGCGGTTCTTGTGCAGGAGCTCCTTGGCCTGATCCTGGGAGATGCCCTCGCGGCAGGTGATCAGGTCGCGGGTCATCACCTCTTCGACCTTCTGCTCGAGGTTCTTCTCGAAGCGCAGATCGCGGTTCGTCACGATGCCGACCAGACGACCCTTCCGCGTCACGGGGATGCCGCTGATCTCGTGCTGCCGCATCAGCTCGAGCGCCTGGAAGAGGCGCGCCTCCGGCTCGATGGTGACCGGGTCGACCACCATCCCGCTCTCGTACTTCTTGACCTTGGTCACCTCGAGCGCCTGCTGCGCCGGCGACATGTTCTTGTGGATGAACCCCATGCCGCCCGCCTGCGCCATGGCGATCGCCGTCCGCGCCTCGGTGACCGTGTCCATCGCGGCGCTGACGATCGGGATTTGCAGGCGCAGGTTGCGCGTCAGCTGCGCGCTCACGTCCACCTGCCGCGGCAGGACGTCGCTCTCTGCCGGAAGCAGCAGGACGTCGTCGAAGGTGAGGGCCAGCGGCAGGTTCGGATCGAGCATCAGCGCTCCATCGGGGCCGCGAGTCTAGCGTCCAGCCTCTCCCCCGGCAACGCACTGGGACCCACACATCGCCCCACAAGCGCACGACCGGCCGCGATCTTGACCGGCGGCCTATGTGCTGACCGGCGGCGGGTCCGGGGTGGGTCCGTCCTTCAGGCATTCCCCCGCGGGGGGCTGGAGATGCTCCGAGTCCGAGAGGCGGGCGGATGAAATCGGGCCGGCCCCACCCCGGACCCACCCCCGATGAGTCCGGCGTAAATCTCTCGCCGCGGCGTGAGGCCACTCAACCGGGAAGTCTGACCAGGAAGTCTGACCGAGAAGTCTGGAGCGGCTGCAGTTCAGTTTGTTTTTTGTCCGGAGCAGGCGGAAGGGACCGCAGACCTGCCCATAGGCGACGGGTGCCCGGGGGGACGGGCGAGCCGATTTCACCCGACCGCCCCTCGGACGCGGAGCATCTCCAGCCCCCCGCGGTCGCGTGCCTGAGGCGCGCCCGTCCCCCCGGGCGCCCGGCGCCGGTTCGCAGTAGGCGCGGGACTCGTCAGCCCGGAGCGGCTCGTCAGGCTTCGGTGCGGTCCCCAGCGGCGCGGCGCGGCTGTGGCGCGCGGCCGCCCGGAAGCGCGGACAGGTTCGGCGTCTGGTTGCGGCGCATGCGGCGGCGGATCAGCGCGAAGGCGATCCAGAGGACGATGATGGCGAGGATGACCCCGATGACGCCGATCTGGACTTCCTTCGCGTACTGCCATGCCTTGCGCAGCATGCGGTGCTTGCCGGCCCAGTAACCGAGGAGGACCCAGCCGGGGGCCGAGGCGCAGGCGGCGATCCCGTCGTAGAGGAGGAACTTCCAGTAGGGGACGCCGGTGGTGCCCGCGACGAAGTAGGTCACGGCGCGCACGCCCGGGAGGAAGCGCGCCATCATGATGAACTTCGGCCCATGCCGCTCGAACAGCCCGATGATGCGCTCGATCTTCTCGCCCGGGACATGCCGGCCGAGGCGGGTCTGCAGGAGCGCCTCGCCGTATGTGGCGCCCGCCTTGAAGATGATCGTGTCGCCGATGAGGATCCCGGTCAGCCCGACGAAGATCATGAGCGGGAGCGAGCCGACGCCGATGGGCGGGCCCTTGCCCGCCAGGTAGCCGCCCGTGATGAGCGCCACGTCCTCGGGGAGGGGCAAGCCGAGCCCGCACGCCACCAGCAACGTGAAGACGCCGACGTACCCGGCCGCGCCGTGGAACTGCAGCAGGAAGTGGTAGATGGCCTTGTGCAGTCGGCGGCCCCGCTATCGACGAACGTCCGAGCCTACCCGCGCCCTTCCCGGACGGCAACGTAAGGGGCTCAGCCGCCCTGGCGCTTGCTCACCTGCCAGGCGAGGAACTCCCGCAACGGCCCGGCCGCGTCGCGCAGCCGGTCGCCGAAATCCTGCGCCAGAGCGAGCATCAGCTTCAGGCTGGCTTGCGGCTTCTGCTTGCGCAAGGTCTCGAACGCCTCGCTCTCCAGCACCGCCAGCTCGACGTCGGTGGACGCCCAGGCGGAGAGGAGGTGCTCGCCCCCGGCGAGGAGGGCGAAATTCCCCATGGTATCGCCAGCCTTGAGGTCCCCCAGCGGCTGCCCGCCTTCGCGGACCTGCATCTGCAGCGTCCCGCGCCCGATGAAGCACAGCGCGGTGGAGGGCTCGCCCGCGCGGAAGGCGTAGGTGCCGCGCCCGACGGAACGCTCCTCGCAGGCCTCGGCGAGGATGCGCACTCCTACGTCGCTGAACTCACGCAAGAGCAGCGATCCGCGCAGAGCGGCAAAGCGATCCATCAAGCCCCCCGGCCATGCAACCCGGCCAGCTTGACGTAGTCTGCCGCATTCCAGCGGATGTGCTCCAGTTCCTGGTCGGTGAGCGGCCGCTTCACGCGCGCGGGTGACCCCAGCGCCAGCACCCGGGGCGGGATCTGCGTCCCCGGGGTCACGATGCTGCCCGCGGCGACGATCGTCTCGCTCCCGATCACCGCCTGGTCGAGCACGACGGCGCCGATGCCGATGAGGCACAGGTCCGAGATGGTGCAGGCGTGCAGGACCACGCGGTGTCCGACGGTGACGCGCGCGCCGATCCGCGTTCCGAAACGCCGGTTGGTCACGTGGATGACCGACAGGTCCTGGATGTTCGTCTCTTCGCCGATCTCGATCCGCTGCTCCTCGCAGCGCACCACGCAGCCGTACCAGATGCTGGCGCGGTCGCCGAGGACCACGTCGCCGGCGACCGTGGCCGTGGGCGCGATGAAGACCTCGCGGCCGAGCCGCGGAGCATGCCCGTTCACGGTGTGGATCATCACGCCTTCTCGCGCTGGCCCGCCGCCGGAGGGGGGGAGGAGTCGCCGGCGGGGCCTTCGGCGACCTTCTTCATCTTCGCCGCCTCGCCGCGGTTCACCTTCTCGAGCGCGTCGGCCAACGCGTTGACCTCCTGGCTGAGCATGTCGAGGCTGCGCCGCAGGCCGGCGCCGGCCACGTCCACCGAGGCGGAGTCCGCCGAGCGCATGCGGACGATCTGCGTGTAGAGGCTCTCCAGGGTATACGAGATGCGGGTGTGCTCCGCGTCGAACCGCGCGGCGCTCCGCGCCAGATCCTGCCGCTGATCGCGCTGCTGCTCCAGCGCCGCGAGCGCCGAGGAGAGGCGAAGCTTCGCGACCTCGTCGGACTCCGACTCCACCCGCTTGCGGAGCGCGTCGTGCTCGCGGGAGAGCCGCAGGTCTTCCTCCGCCGAGAGGAACTTGCGCACGTCGCGCTCGCGCCTGGTGAGGTCGCGGCAGGTCGTCCGCAGCGCGGCGATGGTCTCCTCCGGCTTGCGGAAGATCTCCTTGACCACCTCGGGAGCGACGCGCAGCTCGGCGAGGATCTTGTCGCAGATCCCGTCGACGCGCGCATCGCGCGGATCCATCTGCGGCGGCGCGCCGGCGGCCGGCGCGGTCGCCGGGGCGCGCATCGTGACGCCGCCGAACGAGGAGGACCGGTTGCCCAGCGATCCGAATCGCTGCGCGCGGGCGCGCGACTGATCGTCGGCGCTCTGCTGCGCCGTCCGGCTGGACATCGGGACGGCCGCGTCCACCGTCACGGTCGCCTTGGTGATCCCCGCATGCCGCGCGATCACGCGCGTTCCCCGGCTGCCGAGCCCCGCGGCGGGGAAGATGAGCCACCAGAGGAACGGCAGCGCGCTCAAGGCGACGATGAAGAGCACGATGGCGCCGAGGAGCCACAGGTAGCCCTCGAAGAGGCTGGCATTGGCGATGCGCGCTTCGCGCTCGGCGCGCCGGCGCAGCTTGCGCTCCAGGCGGCGCTGCCAGCGCTCGCGTCCCCAATCGGGGTATGCGGTGCGCAGGCTCTCGGTCCACTCGCGGACCATGTGCTCCTGCTGCGTGCTGCCGCGGGCGATGGCCTCCTGCGCGCGGCGCAAGCTCGCCTGGAGCTGCTCCTGCCAGTCTGGGATGGGCGGGTGGCTCAAGGCGACTTTGGCTCCGGCCGCGGTCCGCGATCCCTAACATGGAGCGGACCCTCGCGCACTCAGGGCATCAGCTCGGCCGCGACACGGCCGAGGTCGTCGACGGACTTGACGACCTCGACGCGCGTGCAGTGGCGCGCATAGAGTGGCATCTCGCTGTCCCCGAAGCCCCAGCTACCCGCGTCCTCGGGGCACAGCCAGATCACCCGGCGCGCCTTGCGCTTCACCTCGCCGAGCACCCAGGCGTTCGGAGGGTTGTAGTTGGTGCGGCCGTCGCCGATGACGATCACGGTCGAGCGGCGGGTCACCGAGCCGAGCCAGGTGGTGTGGAACATCTTGAGCGCGTTGCCGTAGTTCGAGTTCGCCGCCACGTTGATGACGCGTCCCGCGGTGGCGAGGTCCACCGCCGCCGAGACGTCCATCTTCTTGAACAAGTGCGTCACCTCGCCGATCTCGCTGACGAAGACGAAGCTGCGCACGCGCGAGTAGAGCTCCTGCAGGGTGTAGACGAACTGGAGCATCAGGCGCGAGACGTTGCGCACCGAATCGGACACGTCGCAGAGCACCAGGATCTCGGGCCGCTCCGGCCGCTTGCTGCGGAAGACGAGGCGCGCCGGGAAGCCGCCCGTCTCGAGGTTCTTGCGCAGCGTGCGCCGGACGGAGAGGACGCCTCGGCGGCGCACCTTGCGTTTGCGGGTGAGGCGCGTCTTCAGGCGCTCGGCGAGGCGGCGCACCACCTCGCGCATCCGCTGCACCTCGGCCGGCGTCAGCGAGGCGAGGTTGCGCTGCAGGAGACCCGATTCGCCCTTCTGCTCCGGATCGCGCGCCTTCTGCTCCCGCTCGGCGACGCGGCGGGCGGCGTCTTCCAGCGCCTTGAGCGTGTGGCTCACGCGGCGCGAGACCACCTCGAGCAGCGCGGGATCGAAACCCTGCTGACCCAAGCGCAGGAGGAACTCCTGCAGCTCCTGCTCCGCACGCGTTCCTCCCGCCGCCTGAAGCAGCCGGCGCGCATAGAAGCCGCGCTGGAGCGGACTCTGCAACCCGCGGAAATCGAGGCTCAGCGTGGCCTGGCGGAGCAGGCGCGCGAGCTCCGCCGCGCGGCCCTTCACCAGCGCGTCGGTGAGGGGCGAGAGCTGCATCTGCGCAAGCACCCTCGCCGCTTCCTCCAGGTCGAGGTCGGTGAGCTTCTCGGAATCGAGCGCGTCGAGCAGCGAGCCGGAGAGTCCTTCGATCAGGTCCTTCACTCCGAGGAAATACAGGTCGAAGAGCCGGTCGAACACCGCGGCATCGGGACCGCGCTTGACGAGCGTGGCGCGCAGGGCGGCGCGGAACGGATCGCGCTGCTCCAGGCCGATGAAAATCGTCGCGCGAGCTGCGTCCGCGACCTCGGCCGGCGAGACCCGCAGCCCGTTCTGGCGCAGGAGGCCGACGAAGTCTTCCAGCCGCGCGTCCACCGAAGGAGCCTAACCCACGCCGTGCCGAAATGTAGGGCGAAGTGCCTCGAGCCGCTTTCTTGGTAGCCCCGGGCGGCGGCGAGCAGAATCGTCCGATGAGCGAGGGGGGTTCCCAGCGGCCAGGGGGGCCCGGCCGCAAGCGCGCGTCCGTGTTGCAGGTGGAATTGCCCTGCGCGACGCTGGACGGGGTCCGTGCGCGCCATCCCGAGCTGCGCTCGCGCCGGTTCGTGCTGCGCACGGGGGAGCCCAAGCCCCTAGACACCGTGGTGCGCATCGAGGCGTGCCTCTCGGACGGGACGCATTGCTTCACCGCCACCTCGGTCGTCGAGCGCGTGCACCCGGAGCCGGACCGCGGCATGACGCTGCAATTGCTCGGCGCGGACGACGCCGGCCGCGAGCTGGTGGCGTGGATGGGCGGTCCGCCCCCTCCTTTGCTGAAGGAAACGCGCGGAGCGTCGCCCCGCGCGCCGGAGACGCCGCGAGCGGCGGCCGGCGCTGCGCAACCCGGCGCTGGTGAGACGCTGATCACGGAGCAGCCGGACGACGGATCGGAGCTCTTCGATCCATTCGCGGCATTCGAGGCCGCCGCGGCCGCCGTCGATCGAGCGATGGACGAGGCGCCCGCCCCGCGCACCGGGGCCGACGACTGGACGTTGGTGAATGCCCCGCCGCCAGCTCGCCCGGGTGCGCCTCCTCCGCCGCAACCGGCGGCGAAACGGCTCGGCGCCGTCCAGCTCGTCACCCGTGCCATCCCCGTCACGCCGCTTCCGCGCGAACCCGAGCCCTCGGCGGAAGAAGCGCCGCCCGATTTCGAGCTCGCGCCCCGGGTCACGACCGCAGCGGCGCCGCAGCCGGTCGATCTCGCACCGGCACCCGCTCCGGAGCCGGCGGACCACGATCCAGCGCCGCCGGCTGCACCGGTCGAGCGCGATCCAGCGCCCGCGGCCGCACCGGTCGTCGAGCTCGATCCGCCTCTGCCGCCACAGCCGCGCGCCGCCGCGCCGCCCGCCCCCGCGGACGCGCCCGTCCCGCCTGCCCCAGCGCGGAATCGAGCGTCGCCGTCGCGCCGCCCTGCTCCGCCCCCTCTGCCGCGCCCCACGCTCACTCCCGGCCAGCCGGCGCAACCGGCCCGGCCCGTGCTCCCGGAAGTGGTCGAGGACGTCGTCCCCGCCCGACCGGCGGGCGCGCCGAAGGGGCCCATCATCGGGATCGACCTCGGGACCACGAACTCGTGCGCGGCGGTGGTGAAGGACGGCAAGGCGTTCATCATCCCCTCGCGCGAGGGCTACAACACCATCCCCTCGGTGGTAGCCGTGAGCGATAAGGGCAAGCTCCTCGTCGGCCATCCGGCGCGCGGCCAGATGCTCATCAACCCCAAGAACACCGTCTACGGCGCCAAGCGCCTGGTCGGCAGACAGTTCAAGTCGCCGGTGGTGAACGACCTCGTGGGCCGTTTCGCCTACGAGATCACGGCCGGACCGCGCGGCGAGGCCGCGGTGAAGCTGGGCGGGCAGATCTACTCGCTGCAGAAGATCTCCTCCCTCATCCTGAGCGAAGTGAAGGACATCGCGCAGCAATGGCTGGGCTGCGAGGTCGGTCGCGCCGTGATCACCGTCCCCGCCTACTACAACGACAACCAGCGCCAAGCGGTGCGCGCGGCCGGGGCGCTGGCGGGGTTCGAGGTCGAACGGATCGTCAACGAGCCCACCGCAGCCGCGATCGCCTTCGCGCACGGACGCAAGCTCGAGGCACGCGTGCTCGTCTACGACCTGGGCGGCGGCACCTTCGACACCTCGGTGCTGGAGCTGCACGGCAACGTCTACGAAGTGATCTCCACCGGCGGCGACACCTTCCTGGGCGGCGTCGATTTCGACCGCGCCCTCGTCGACGAGCTGCTCCTGCGCTTCAAGCAGAAGCACGGCGTTCCCTTCCACGGCGAGCGGGTCGCCTGGCAGCGGATCGCCGACGCCGCGGAGCGCGCCAAGATCTCGCTCTCGGAGCGGCTCACCACCCAGGTGAACGTTCCGTTCGTCACGCTCCTCGGCGACAAGCCGGCCGACATCGACACGACGGTGACGCGCGCGGAGCTGGAGAAGCTCACCGAAGGTCTCATCGACCGCACCCTGCGCGTCTGCGACGACGTGTTGACCAATTGCGGCCTCAAGATCTCCGACATCGGCGAGCTGCTGCTGGTCGGCGGACAGAGCCGCATGCCGCTGGTCCGCGAGAAGATCCGCGCCTTCTTCGGGCGGGAGGCGTCGCGGGCGGTCCATCCCGACGAGGCGGTGGCGCTCGGCGCGGCGCTGCTCGCCGACTCCATGCAGAACGGCGAGATCGGCGGGATGGTCCTCGTCGACGTGCTGCCGATGAGCATCGGCGTGGGCTTGCCCGGCGGCCGTTTCAAGAAAGTGGTCGAGCGCAACACCTCGCTGCCGCACAAGAAGACGTACTCGATCTGGACCAGCGAGGACCACCAGAAGACGCTGGAGATCCCCATCTTCCAGGGGGAGGCGGGCCGGGCGCAGGACAACGAGTACCTGGGCACGCTGCTGGTGCCGGACCTGCCGCCCGGGACGAAGGGCAACGTGGTGTTCGACATCATCTTCGCCATCTCGGCGGAGTCGATCCTCACCGTCACCGCCGAGGAGCGCGGGACGGCACGGACCGTGACCGCCACCTTCAGCACGCAGGACACGGCCGATGCCGTCCGGCGCCGGCTCGCCGGCGACGGCGGCGAAGAGCCACCCCGGCTCGACGACGACGACAAGGGCAAGCGCCCGGGGTGGGTGAAGCGCCTCTTCGGCACGTAGTACGGTGCGCGGATGCTCGCGCTGCTCGCCGCCCTTCTTGCCCTCTCCCCCGCGGAGCTTCGCCGCAGCGCTGCTCCGGGGCTCGCCGCCATCCGCGCCGAGGCGATCGCCTCGCACGTCCGGTTCCTCGCCGACGACCTGCTCGAGGGCCGCCGCTCCGGAGAACGAGGCCACGCCATCGCCGAGCGTTACGTGGCCGCCCAGCTGGAGGCGCTCGGGCTGCGGCCGGCGGGCGAGCGCCAGGGGTGGCTGCAGGAAGTCCGCCTTCGCGAGCTGCGCGCCGAAGCTGCTCGATCGTCGCTCTCCATCGATGGGCGCGCGCCTTTGCGGCCCTTCGAAGAGTACCTGCCCGGCGCGGACGCGACGCGCACGGAGGTGGACATCGACGCCCCTCTCGTCTTCGTCGGGTACGGCATCCAGGCTCCGGAGCTGGGTTATGACGACACCTCTGGCGTCGACCTCTCGGGCAAGATCGCCGTCTGGCTCCAGGGTGCGCCGGGCGAGCCGTTCCCGGCGCTTGCCAAGGCCGTGTACACCGACAGCACGGTCAAGTGGCCCGGGCTCGCGCGGCGCGGCGCCGTCGGCGTCATCTCGTTGCTCACTCCGGAACGGCTGCAGATCCAGCCTTTCGACCGGGCGGCGCGGGTCGCCCGGCGCGGCACCGTACTCTCGGCCGAAGCCTCTCCGACGCCGCCGGTGGTGAGCGTGCCACCGCCGGTGGCCGACGCGCTGCTGGCGAAGGCGAAGACGAGCCTGGCGGAGCAACTGCAGCGCGCTGGCCAGGGGAAGCTGCGCGCATTCGACCTCGGAGGGCGCGCCCGCATCCGGTTGGTGTCCACGGCCCGCGAGATCGTTTCGCACAACGTGCTGGCGCTGCTCCCCGCGACGGAACCGGGAAGCGAGGAAGTCGTCGCCATCTCGGCGCACCTCGACCATCTCGGCGTCGGCGACCCCGTCGACGGCGACTCCATCTACAACGGAGCGGTGGACAACGCGACCGGCATCGCCGAGATGCTGGAGATGGCGCGCGCCCTCGCCGCCCAGCCGCACCGCAAGCGCGCGGTGCTCTTCCTCGCCGTGACCGGAGAGGAGCTGGGGCTGCACGGCTCGGCGCATTTCACGCGACATCCCACCGTCCCGCTGCGAAACGTCGTCGCGAACCTCAATCTCGATCAGCTCTCGCCGATGTGGACGCCCCACGACGTCGTCCTGCGCGGCGCTGAGCAGAGCACGCTGGAGGACCACGTGCGCGCGGCAGCCGCCGCCGCCGGGGTGACCGTGAGCCCCGATCCGGTGCCCGAGCAGACCTTCTTCGTGCGCAGCGACCAGTACAACTTCGCGCGCCACGGCGTCCCCGCCGCCTGCCTGTGGCAAGGCTTTCGCGACGACGGGGGCGGGTCGGCGAACGAGGCGATCTTCCGCCGCTGGCGCGCCACGCGGTACCACCAGCCGAGCGACGACCTTACGCAGCCGCTCGACTGGGCCGCCGCCGCGGCGTGGGCCCGCTTCGAGTTCCTGGTGGCGCTCTCGGTGGTGGAGGGCGAGACCCGGCCGGCCTGGAAGCCGGACGATTTCTTCACGAAGTTCCTCGCCTCCCGACGGTGACCTGCTGATGCGCACTCCGCACCCGAGGAACAACGAAGTCGGTCAATCGTGGACAGTCAGTTCAGCCGGTTGAACTAAGTGTCTGGTCCCAAACACGTTCGCGCAGAGATGCTCGCTCCGCTCGCCCGACACCGCGGTCGAAGGCAGCGGCGGTGCCGTCGCTGGTACGCGAGTGGACCCCCTCGCCGCTGCGCTCTGCCCTCGTTTGAAAGCAGCGGAGGCCCGGGTCGTGCAACCTCGGACGGGGAGCGGTCACCGCGTGCTCGGCCAAAACAGCGCTCGCTGCTACGTGCAGGTTGGCCGGATAAAGCTCGCCACTACCTCGAAATGCGCGGTCTGCGG
>JBJMQJ010000504.1:0-6848 GCA_045802765.1 Myxococcales bacterium | reverse complement strand
GGCGCTGGTCGGAGTGCTCGTCGGGGTGGGTTGGAACCTGCCCCTGCACCGGTACTTCGTCTTCCGTCACGGGCAGCACCGCTCGCGGCCCGGACTGGCGCTGATCGGCGCCCTCGCTTCCGCGACTGCCGCGGTGGCGGTGCTCTTCGTCGCCTATGGCATGCCGTTCGCCGAGGAAGGCGTGCACGGCTTCTCCACCCAGGCGGACGACGGCGCGAAGGTCACGCAGACCAGCTACCTGCCCAAGCTGTTGCCCGAGGCGTTCTATTCGGAGAGCTACTCGTTCCTGCTCCAGGGAGACGAAGGATCCTTCGCGCGGGTGCAGTTCCTCGTCAGCAACGCCGGCCTCGAGGGGCACGGCGGCGCGGCGGCCCGCGCGGTGCTCGTCGCGCCGAATGGCAGGACCATCGAGGACGCCGAGGCGTTCGAGTCCGGCCAGTGGCGCGTGCTGCCCGAAGGCGCCATCGAGATGGGCGCGCACAGCCTCACCATGGGTCCCGACGCCAGCCACCACGTGCACTTCGCCGGCAGGAAGCTGGTGATCGACGCCACCGTGCTCCCGGAGACGCAGGCGGTCCGTCCGGGCGGAGGGCGCGTCACCTTCGACGCCGGCGGGCGGGCGGTGTTCGACCAGACCATCTTCGCGCTGCGCAGCAGGTTCGATGGGTCGGTGTGGAGCTCGGATCGCGGCGGCCGGCGGCTGCGCGGATTCTGCTACGCAGACACCTCCTACAGCACCGTGCCGGCGTACAAGTCGGCCTCGCTCTGGTTCCGCATGGAGGCCTTCGACGACGCGCAGGGCGCGACGACGGCCCTGGCGGTGCTCATCCCCCCCGAGGGTTCGAGGGTCGTGCCCCAGGGCTGGCTCTACACCAGCCGCAACGGCCAGACCGAGGTGCGCTCCAGCGAGGTGAAGCTGTCCTTCGAGAAGCCCCGCCGGGAGACGGGCGGACGCTTCGAGTACGACGTTCCGCAGCGGGTGGTCGCCTCGGCGAAAGGCGCGCTCGGGGAGAAGGTCATCGTGACCATCGAGGCCAAGCGGCTTCTCTACAAGGAGGACGTGCTCGGCGAGATGAGCCCGCTGTCGCGTTTCCTGGTCAGCATCATGGCCGCGCCGATGACCTATACGTACGAGAACCATTACGACCTGCGCATCGAGCGGCCCGGCGTCCCCGCCGACCACCGCAACGGCACCGCGCTCTCCGAATTCGCCTACGCAAATCCCCCCGCCCAGGTAGCGAGCTCCAGGTAGAACCAGCCTCACGGTTGCGATCATGACCGGCGGTGGGTCCGCGGTGGGTCCGTCCCTCAGGCATTCGCCCGCGGGGGGCTGGAGATGCTCCGAGTCCGAGAGGCGGGCGGATGAAATCGGGCCGGCCCCACCCCGGACCAACCCCCGATGAGTCCGGCGTAAAGCTGTGGCCGCGGTGTGACGCCGATCAACCGGGAAGTCTGGATGTGCTGCATCTCAGGTTTTTCTTCCCTTTGCACTGCACTGGCTGGAGCAGGCCGAAGGGGACCGCAGACCTGCCCATAGGCGACGGGTGCCCGGGGGGACGGGCGAGCCGATATCACCCGACCGCCCCTCGGACTCGGAGCATCTCCGCCCCCCCGCGGTCGCGTGCCTGAGGCGCGCCCGTCCCCCCGGGCGCCCGGCGCCGGTGCGCAGTAGGCGCGGGAATCGTCAGCCCGGAGCGGCCTCATGGCACTTTGCCGACAGAGGCACGGCAGTGTAGAGGTGCCCGCGCACTGCCGATGAAAGTCCAGAATCGAAGCCTTCGTACGGGCTCCCTACAGGAGAGGTCGGCGTGAAGCTCACCGCGCCCCACATCGAGACGCCGATTCCCGGGCCGAAGAGCCGCGAGCTCGTGCGCAAGGAGCAGCAGCACCTCGCGCCGGGGCTGCAGGGGTTCGCCTTGATGAGCGGCATCGCCGTCGAGCGCGCGGAAGGATCGGTGGTCGAGGACGTGGACGGGAACCGGTACCTCGACCTGATCGGCGGCATCGGGGTGAATTCGCTCGGGCATTGCCACCCCGCCTACAAGGAAGCGCTGCACGCGCAGATCGAGAAGGCCACGGTGGGCAGCTTCACCACCGCCGTGCGCGCCGAGCTGATCGACGAGGTGGCGCGGCTGACGCCGCCGGGCGTCGACCGCGTGCAGCTCTACTCGAGCGGAGCGGAGGCGGTGGAGAGCGCCTTCCGGCTGGCGAAGAACGCCACCGGCAAGCACGAGGTGGTCGGCTTCTGGGGTGGCTTCCACGGGAAGACGATGGGCACCCTGGCGGTGAACGGAGCCGGCAACCAGCGCACCTACGGGCCGACGCCGCCCGGACACGTGCTGCCTTTCGCGAACTGCTACCGCTGCCCGCTCAAGCTCACCTATCCGTCGTGCGGGATCGCCTGCGCGGACCTGGCGCGCGAGCAGCTGCGCCACCAGAGCACCGGCCAGGTCGCGGCGATGATCGTGGAGCCCATGCAGGGAACCGCCGGGAACGTCATCCCGCCGCCCGAGTTCCTGCAGCGCGCCCACGACATCGCGCGCGAGTTCGGCGCCGTCTTCATCGCCGACGAGATGATCACCGGGTTCGGACGCACCGGCCGCTGGTTCGCCTGCGAGCGCAGCGGCGTCACGCCCGACGCGATCACGCTGGGAAAGGGGTTCGGCTCGGGATTCCCGATCAGCGGCGTGGTGGTGAAGCACGAGCTGGCCCAGGCGAAACCCTGGGCGAACCCGAGCGGCTCGTCCTCGAGCTACGGGGGAAACCCGCTGGCCGCGGCCGCGGCCCTTGCCTCGGTCCGCACGCTCCAACGCGAGAACGTGCTGGAGAACGTACGCGGCGTGGGAGCGGCGATGCTCGCCGAGCTGCGGACGTGGCCGGAACGCCTGCGCTGGGTGGGCGACGTGCGCGGCGAAGGACTGTTCCTCGCGGTCGAGCTGGTCGCCGACCGGACGACCAAGGAGCCGCTGCCGCGCAAGGTCTGCGAGGAGATCTTCCAGGAAGGGCTGCGGCGCGGCCTTCTGGCGATGAGCTACACGCACGCCATCCGCTTGCAGCCCGCGTTGACCATCGAGAAGGAAGTCGGGCTCGCCGGGCTCGCCTTGTTGCGCGAAGCGATCGCGATTGTGGCGGCACGCCACGGGGCGGGGTAACAGGGACAATCTTGGACCGCGTGCAGCCCATTCCATCCCGGCGGAGAGGGGACCGGCTGTGGGAGCGGTTCGCCGCCCTGGCCATCGCGCGGTCCTGGCTGCTGCTGGGAGCCGGGCTTGCGCTGTTCGCGGCCACCCTGCCCTTCGCGGTCCGGCTCTACGGCGACCTGCGCACCGATCTGCGGGAGCTGTTGCCCCAAGGGGCGCCTTCCGCCGTGGCGCTGCAGGAGCTGGAGCGCCGCGTCGGCGGCCTGGCATCGCTCGCCGTCGTGGTCCGCACCGACGACCTCAAGGCCGGCGAGCGGTTCGTCGACGCGCTGGCGGCGCGCCTGCGGAAGCTGCCGCCCGATCTGGTCGCCCGCATCTTCTTCCGCATCGACGAGGAGAAGGCGTTCTTCGAGGCGCATGGCGCGCTCTACGCCGGCTCGAAGGACCTCGAAGAGATGCGCGACGTGCTGCGCGAGCGCATCGCCGCCGCCCGCCGCGCGGCGAACCCGCTGCTGGTCCAGCTCGACGAGGAGGAGCCGAAGACAGTCGACGCCGATGCGCCGGTGGAAGACGTCGTCGCGCGCGTCCGCTCGGCGTTCGGCCGGCTCGACCACTTCATCGACGGCTACCTCGCCGGGGAAGGCGGGCAGACGCTCGTGGTGCAGGTCTATCCGCCCGGCGCCGCCACCAGCCTGGACGACGACCAGCGCCTCTTCGCCGCCGTGAACGGGGCGGTGCGCGCGCTCGACCCGCGCAGCTTCCATCCCAGCATCCGCGTGGGCTACGGCGGCGAGGTGCGCGGCGTGATCGAGAACCAGGAGAACCTGGTCCGCGATCTGCTGGTCTCCAGCATCCTGGTGCTGACCGCGGTGGCTGCGGTGCTGGTCCTGTACTACCGGAGCTGGCGCTCGATCCCGCTCCTGGTGGTGCCGCTCTTCACCGGCGTCGCCATGACCTTCGCGCTGTCCCGCTGGGTGATCCATTATCTGAACCCCAACACCGCCTTCCTCGGCAGCATCATCGTCGGCAATGGCATCAATGCCGGCATCATCCTGCTCGCGCGCTATTTCGAGGAGCGCCGGCGCGGCAACGACCTCGAGCAGGCGTTGCCCTGCGCGCTGAAGACCACCTGGGTGGCGACCTTCGCCGCCAGCGCCGCGGCGGCCGCGAGCTACGGCTCGCTGGGCGCCGTGAGCTTCCGCGGCTTCAACCAATTCGGCTTCATGGGCACCGCGGGGATGCTGCTGTGCTGGGTCACGACGTACCTCCTCATGCCACCGCTCATCGCCATCGCCGAGCGGGTCCGTCCGCTGCGCGAGAGGAAGCGCTCGCGCATCATCGGCTGGGTGGCGGGACCGTACGCGACGGCGCTCACCCACCACACGGGCTGGGTGATCGCCTGCTCCGCGCTGATCGTCGCTGGATCGGTGTGGGGCATGTGGCGCTTCGTGCGGCAGCCCATCCAGTACGACTTCCGCCAGCTCGGCAGCCGGAAGGGGCTGACGGACGGAGCGGCCTACTGGGACTCGCACGTCGATGCCGTGCTGCAGTCGTACCAGACGCCGACGGTGGTGCTGACCGACTCGCCTGAAAAGGCGCAGGCGGTCGCGGCGGCCATCGAGGCGGCGCGCGTCGCGCAGGGGCCCGCGGGAACCATCGATTCCGTCGCCACGCTGCAGAAGCTCGTCCCCGAAGAGCAGCCGCGGAAGATCGAGCTCCTGCGCGAGATCTTCCGCCTCGTCGCGCCTCCGCGAGGAAAGCCCGGGCTGGTCGACGAGCGGATCGCGCGCGCGTTGCCGGAGGATCTGCGGCCGGCCCTGCTCAGGCTCCGCGAACGGACCGAGCTCCGCCCGATCACCCTGGCGGAGGTGCCGCCTCGTCTGAAGCTGCCCTTCCACGAGAAGAGCGGGAAGTCCGGCCGGCTGGTGCTGGTCTTTCCCACGCTGACGACCGACTCGCGGCACGGCAAGGCGCAGATCGCGCATGCCAAGCTGGTGCGCCGGACGGCGCTGCAGATGGATCCCAAGGCGTTGATCGCCGGTCAGATCGTGCTGACCAGCGACATCGTCGATTCGATCACCAGCGACGGAGGTTTCGCGGCCGCGCTCAGCTTCCTCGCCGTCGCGGCGCTGACCATCCTGGTGATGCGGTCGATCCGCGACTCGGCCTGGGTGGTCTCGTCGCTCTGCCTGGGGGTGCTGTGGATGTTCGGGGCGCTCGGCGTGCTCGGGATGCGCCTCAACTTCGTCAACTTCGCCGTGTTGCCGATCACCTTCGGAATCGGCGTCGACTACGCCGTGAACTTCTACCAGCGCTACCGGCAATCCTCCGGCGTCGAGGAGTCGCTCACGGCCTCGGGCGGCGCCGTCACCCTGTGCTCGGCGACGACCATCATCGGCTACGCCACCCTGGTCACGGCGGACAACATGGCGATCCAGTCCTTCGGGCTGACCGCCGTGATCGGCGAGATCACCTGCCTCTCCGCCGCCCTGTTCGCGCTGCCGGCCGTGCTCGCCTGGCGGGATCGCCGCTGCGCCGCCGCGGACGCAGGCCCGCGCGAGCTGCCGGCCGTGGAGCCGCTGGTTCAATCCGAACGGCTGCGCCGCGAGGCCCGCGGGCTATGAGGGTCCTGTCGATGCGCGAGCGCATCGAGCAGCTGCGCCGCGCCCCCCGGTTCTTCTCCATCGGCGTTCCCGCGCTGTGCGCCGCGTACCTCGCGCTCGCGCAGGCGCTGGGCGGGGCCGGCCCGGAGCACTTCGTCGCCGTGGGGTCGTTCCTCGTTCTCGCGCTGTGGAGCGACGGTTCCCGGCGGCTGGCCCGGGTGGGAATGCCCTTCCTGCTCTACGGAGTCGTGTACGACTCGATGCGCTGGTACGAGGACATCATCCGCTCGCCGATGATCCACCTGCACGAGCCGTACAACTTCGACCTGCGCCTCTTCGGCATCCACACCGATGCCGGGACGCTGACGCCCAACGAGTGGTTCCAGCGGCACACCAGCCGCGTGCTCGATTTCGTCTGCGGCCTCTCCTACACACCATTCTTCTTCATCGGCGAGTCCGTGGTGCTCGCGCTCTACCTGCTGTACCGGGGGCAGGAGCGGCGTGCCGTCCGCTTCACCTGGGTGTTCGTCATCTCGAACTTCGTCGGGTTCAGCCTTTACTACATCTATCCCGCGGCGCCTCCCTGGTACGTCGCGGCGCACGGCTTCACCGCCGACCTGAGCGTTCGCGCCTCCGCCGCCGGCGCGGCCCGCTTCGACCACCTCGTCGGACTGCCGGTGATGGCCAGCTTCTACGGCAAGAGCGCGGACGTGTTCGGCGCGATTCCGAGCCTTCACGTCGTCTATCCCATGCTGGCGCTCCTCTATGGCTGGCGGCTGCCCCGTTTCCGCATCGTCGCCGCCGTCTACCTCTTCCTGGTGTGCTTGAGCGCCGTCTACCTGGACCATCACTATGTCCTCGACATCCTCGTCGGTTTCGCGCTCGGCCTCGCCGTGATGGCTGCCTTCCGCGTGGCGTTCGGCCCGCTCGACCAGCCGGCGCGCGATCTCGAGGTCGAGCCCGACCGCGTCCCGATCTAGGCGCCGGCGAGGCGCTCCGCGTCCATCCCGACCGCCTGAGGCAGGGTGAGGCCGTCGCGTTCGAGGAGACGCGCCAGGCCGTCCTGGATGTCCGACGCGGTGGAAGGGCCTCCGTAGACGAGCGC
>JBJMQJ010000503.1:0-3240 GCA_045802765.1 Myxococcales bacterium | reverse complement strand
GCGCGATGCCTTGGCCGGCGGCACGAACCTTCGCGCGTACTCCAGCGCCGCGGCGCGGAACCCGTCCGCCGGCACGTCGAGCACCGCGTTCACGAGCCCCAGCGCTTTCGCCTCCTCCACGGCGACCGTCTGCCCCTCGGCCATCAGCTCGATGGCCTTGGCGCGACCGACCGCGCGCGCGAGCCGCTGCGTTCCCCCGGTGCCGGGCAGCACGCCGAGCGCGACCTCGGGCAGGCCGACCTTCCCGCCGTCGCGTCGCGCGATACGCAAGTCGCAGGCGAGCGCGATCTCGAGGCCGCCGCCGACGCAATGCCCGTTGATGGCGGCGATCACCAGCTTCGGCGTCTGCTCCAGACGGCAGAGCGTCTCGTTGGCATGGAGGCAGAAGTTGTACTTGAAGTACGGATCGGCGCTCTCCAGCATCTTGATGTCCGCGCCGGCGCAGAAGAACTCCGTCTTTCCGTGCCGCGCGCCGGTGATGACGACGACGTGCACGCCGGCGTCCATCCGGGCGTCCAGGACGTGTCCGTCCAGCTCGCGCATCATCTCGTAGCTGTAGGTGTTCGCCGGCGGCGCATTCAGCTCCAGCACCGCCACGCCGCCTTCCTTGACCGCATTGACGAGTGCCATTCATGCCTCCAACCACGACTCGGAGACGCGGAGTCTTCGGTTTTCAAAAACGAGGATCCTCCGCGCCTCCGCGTCGATCCTTTGTTCCGTTCAGCGGCGCAAGAGCCCCATGTCCTTCTCGAGGGAGAGGGACATCTCCATCGAGTCGGCCCATTCGCCTGCGTCCTGCGTGACCAGCGCCGCGGCCGGGTCGAGGATCCAGGCTCCGAGGGCGGAGGAGAAGAGGGCCACCAGGTTCTGGAAGGGATGGACCCGGTTCTGGTCGTCGAGCTTGCCGCTCGCCACGGTGAGGAACGTCTGCGACGACTGGAGCGCCTGCCTCGCCTCCGTGCCCAGCTCGTCATCCATCGTGGACAGATGCTCGACGAGCGCGAAGTGCGTGCTGGACGGATCGTCGAGCGCGAAGAGCTGCACCAGGCAATCGTGCGGCTCGGAATCGGTGTACTCCCGCACCGTCACGCGCCAGGTCCGCTGCAGCTCCAGCTCCGCGGGAGACGGATTGCCGAGCGGGGTCAGGGTGAGCGAGGCGCCCTGGTCCTCCTCGCGCATCGCGGTCAGGCAGACGCCGACCAGCCGCTCCAGCTCGTGAGGCCGCATCTGCCGCGGCGTGAGCATCCCCACCATTCGCGCGGGCTGCTCGGTGTTCACGAGCGTCTGCAGATACATGTTCTCGGCCACGTTGCCTCCCGCGCCAGCATCCACACGCGCGGACGGCGAAGTCAACCTCGCTCAGAGCGCCTCGACGATGACCGACAATCCCTGGCCGACGCCCACGCAGAGGGTGGCGAGACCGTGCCGGCCGCCGCGCGCGCGCAGCGCGTGAACGAGATGCGTCAGCAGGCGCGCGCCGCTCATGCCGAGCGGGTGGCCGATGGCGATGGCGCCGCCGTCGACGTTCACGCGATCGGGATCGAGCTGCAGCTCCTGCACGACCGCCAGCGCCTGTGCGGCGAACGCCTCGTTCAGCTCGACGAGGTCCAGGTCGCGCGCCGAGAGCCCGGCGCGAGCCAGCGCCTTGCGCGTCGCCGGGACCGGTCCCATCCCCATCTCGCGCGGATCGACGCCGGCCGAGGCCGAGGCGACGATCCGCGCCAGCGGCGTGAGCCCAAGCTCGCGCGCCTTCGCTCCGGAGGCCAGAAGCAGCGCGGCCGCGCCGTCGTTCAACGACGAGGAGTTGCCGGCGGTCACCGATCCGCCCTCGCGGAACACGGCCCGCAGCGCGGCGAGCTTCTCCAGCGAGGTGTCCGCGCGCGGCCCCTCGTCGCGGTCCACCGCCCGGTCCGCCTTGCGCTTCTCCGCCGAGAGCTCGCCGAGCGGGACCGGCAACAGCTCGGCCGCGAGCGCGCCGGATTCGGCAGCCGCTACCGCCCGCCGGTGCGACCGCAGGGCGAACTCGTCTTGCGCCTGCCGCGAGATCTTGTAGTGGGCAGCCACGTTCTCGGCCGTCTCACCCATGCTCTCGAGCGGGAATCGCTCGGCCATGCGCGGGTTGGGGAAGCGCCACCCGAGCGAGGTGTCCCAGCTCTGCAGCGATCCGCCGGCGTACCCGTCCGGAGGCTTGGCGACTGTCCAGGGAGCGCGAGTCATGCTCTCGACCCCTCCCGCGGCGACCAGCTCCGCCTCGCCCGTCTTGATCAAGCGCGCCGCTTGCGCCGCCGCCTCCAGACCGCTCGCGCAGAGCCGGTTCACCGTCACGCCCGGAACGCGGTCGGGAAGCCCGGCGAGCAGCACCGCCATGCGCGCCACGTTGCGGTTGTCCTCGCCGGCCTGGTTGGCGCATCCGAGGATCACTTCGTCGAGCTGGTCGCCGACGCCGTGCCCCACCCGCTCCAGCAGCGCGCGGAGCGCGTATCCCGCCAGGTCGTCGGGCCGCACCGAAGCCAGCGCTCCGCGCAGCTTGCCGACGGGTGTGCGCAATGCGTCGACGATGACTGCGTCCCGAGGTCCGATTCCCGCCACGTAGCCTCCCCGCGCTGCGCGCGCTACCATCCGCGCATGGTTCCGCACGAGGGCGATCCCGCACCCGACTTCCTCCTCGAGGGAGTTCCCGAGGGGCGGTACCACCTCGCCGACCAGCGCGGCAAGGTGGTGGTTCTAGCCTTCTATCCGGGAGATTTCACGCCCGTCTGCCTGCGCCAGCTGCAGCATTACGAAGCGGAGCGGCAGAAGCTGATCGCCACCGGCGCCACCTTGTGGGCCGTCTCCACCGACAAGCTGGAGAAACACGAGCGGATGGCGAAGAGCTACGCCCTGAGCTTCCCCTTGCTCGCCGATCCGGAGGGCAAGGTGGCGGACTCGTACGGAGTCCGGTCGCTCCTGGGCACCGCGCGGCGCTCGGTCTTGCTCATCGACCCCCAGGGGATCGTGCGGTACCGGCACGAGGATCCGCTGTCCTTGTCCTATCGCAGCGTGGACGACATCCTGCAGGCGCTGCGGCAGAGCGGCCTTCTGATGGCTGGCGGCTGACGGGATCCGGGGAGGATCCCCCGGATCCCCGACGTCTTACTTCGAAAAGTCGTTCTTCGCCTTCTCGGCCGTGTCCTTGACGTCGTTCTTGGTGTGACGCGCCTTGGCCTTTGTGTTCCGCGATGCCTTCTTCGCGTGCCGCTT
>JBJMQJ010000502.1:0-17614 GCA_045802765.1 Myxococcales bacterium | reverse complement strand
GCTGGACAAGATCGCCCGCACGCGCCGGGCGGCCCGGCTGCAGAAGGTCGCGGCCACGCTCGCCCTGCCTCAGGAGCAGGTGATCGGCTTTTCCGCCAAGGAGAAGTTCGGGGTGGACGAGCTGTGGCGGGCGCTATCGTCCCCCGAAGCAGCAGCGGCCGGCGACTCGAAGTCGCCAGCCGCCAGCCGCAAGCCGCCAGCCGTTACGTGACCGGCATCTGGGAGCGGTTCGGGCTGCCGAACGCACCCTCGTTCTGCTGCTGCAGCTCCTGCGCCTTGCGCCGGACTTTGTCGCCCAGCTCATTGCGAAGCTCGTCGCCCGCCTTGGGGGCGAACGCCAGGCCGATGCCGGCGCCGACCAGGCAGCCGAGCACGAAGATTCCGAGGCTTCCGAGCGTCGTCGTCAGCGCGCTCCGGCGCTCCTGCAGTCCGATGGACTCGAGGACGTCGTCGCGGTCGATGTCTTGCAGGTACTTGAGGGCCTTCAGCCCGCCCCTTTTCAGATTCATGTCGCGCCTCCTGCGTACGAGAAAAGTCGTTGTCCGGTACCGCACGCAATCTGCGCACGGGCAACGCCACGCGCCGCCACCCGCAGCGCCCGCTAGATCGCGTCGCTCCCGGACGGCCGCTCGCTCTCGCCACCGCCCGATCCGGTCAGCACGCCGATCTGGCTCTTGATGAGGGGAACCAACGCGAGCCGCATCCCGACGCGGACCAGGCGCCCGGTGAGCGGCGAGAACAGGCCGCCTCCCAGCACGTAGCCGACGCCGAGGGCGGCGAACATCATGCCGATGGGGTGCCGCTCGACGCGGCCACGCAGGTCGAGCGTGCGGCTCAGGTTTTCCATCGACCCCGAGACGGCGCTGCCGAATGCCTTGGCTTCTTCCACCGCCCGCTTGGCGTGCTCGAACACCTCGCCGTCCGCGTCCTTCCCGCCCGACCCCTGGTACTCCGTTTCGGTCGCCACGTCGTCCTCCTTGAGCGTCAACGCGAGACGATCTTTCCGATGACGTACCCGAGGGCCAAGGCACCGGCGAGGCACACGATGGGGCGCTCGCGGATGAACTCGGAAGCCTGATCCATCGCCTGATCCACTGCCACCTTGGTCTGCTCGACGATCCGCTGCGCGTCCTGCGTGTTCAGATCGCCCAAGAGGCCGGCGCCGAAACCGTTTCCAGACTTCTCCACATCGACCATGGGGAACCCTCCGGGGGCGCGAGGAGTAATGACGACCAGTCCGGACCCGCGCCTGCCGGCCAACCTAGGCACCGCATCCGGGCGTGGCTACTGCGCCGCCACGCTCGCTTGCCGTGCAGAATCGAACGCGGCGTTGTGCGGCAGCAGGTCGAGCCAGAGGGGCAGGTGGTCGCTCGCATCGCGCGCGTCCTGGTCGTCGAGGACGCCGCAGGCGAGGACCTCGATGCCGCCGTCTACGTAGGCGCGATCCAGGCGCAACAGCGGCAGCCGCGCGGGCCAGGTCGCGCGCCGCGCGCCCGCCAAGTACGCCGCATCGCGCAGGGACCGCCGCAGCAGGCGCGCGATCGGCCCGGGGACCGGGAACCACATGTTGAAATCGCCGCACACGACGAGTGGCGCGGTGAGCGCGGCGTCGCGCAGCAGGTCGGCGGAGAGCAGCATGCCCGCCTGCCGCCGGCGCTCGCCGCCAGAGAGACCCAGGTGGAGGTTGAAGAGGTGGAGGACGCCGCCTTCCACCAACAGATCGGCGCGCAGGCAACCCCGCGGCTCGCGTCCCCGCACCGACAGGTCGTAGTTCTTGACCCGGACGATCGGATGGCGCGAAAGGACGGCGTTGCCGTAGGGACGCCCGGCGAGGACCAGCGTCGGCCCGTACGCGACGTACCACCCGAGCAGCTTGCCCAGGTGCGCCGCGTGATCGGCGACCTCGTTGCGGCGATCCTCGCCGTCCTTCGCGCGGTGCGGGTCGCCCACTTCCTGGAGCGCGGCCACGTCGCACCGCGCATCGGAGAGCACGCGCGCGACGCGGTCCAGGTCCTGCCGCCCGTCGCGCCCCACGCCGCCGTGGATGTTCCAGCTCACGACGCGCATGGCGCTACCGGGCCGCCGCCCGGCGCGCCTCGCCGCGCCGCTCGGCGCTCAGCGTCTGCTCGCGGAAGAAGGCGTGCATGTCGCGCGGCCGGACGACGTGCGCGAAGGGCGACTGGCCGAGCTGCGCGGGATGGACCACGAACGTTTCCAGCTCGTCGGCGGCAAGGCCGCCGTGCGACCCGAATTCCCACGGATAGGCGACCGTCTGCCCCGCGCCCGCCCCGATCAAGACCACGTCTCCGGCGCTGCGCAACGCGAGCAGGTCCCTGCAATACGTCGACGCGAGGGGATGGCCGATCAGGCGGGAGACCTCGGCGGCGTCCGAGGCTCGGTCCAGGTCGAACCGGCGTCCGTTGCGCAAGGCGAGGGGCCCCTGCGCACCGCGGACGAGCGCCACCCCGACGACGGGGCTGTTCGCGCAGCGCTCGAGCAACCCGGGGTGCCGCTCGCGCAGCTCCGGCTCGAGGCAGGGCTCGGGCACTTCGGTCGAGTACACGTGCGCGATGTCGCCGGCGGGGACCACCAGCAGCGGCCCGTCGGCGCGCGTGCCTTCTGGCTGGGCGGCATCGAGCGCCTTGGCCGTGTGCCGGGCCCAACCCAGAACCGCCTTCCCCAGCGCCCCGGGCAGGCTGCGCGACAAGGCCCGCAGCCAGCGCGCGTGCGCCGCAGCCGCCGCCGCGTCGCCGCCGCCGGCGCCGCCGAACGCGACTGGCCGCACGTGCTCGCCCTGCGAGGGCGTGTCGGAGAGCAAGTGCTCGCCGAGCGACTCGCCGACGATCTGCTCCGCGGGCCGCGTCGCCGCCTGCCCGTGATCGCTGAAGAGGTAGATGTCGTAGTTCAGCTCGGGGACCGCGTCGACGGCGGCGAGGATGCGGCCCAACGCGCGGTCGAGCTCGAACAGCTTGAGCATCGCCATGCGGCTGTAGGGACCGCGGCGATGCGCGTACTCGTCGTAACCGATGAAGCAGGCATAGACGATGGGGGTCCCGCGCGCGACGTCGATGACGGTGGCATTGGCGGCGAACTCGGAGAAGAGGCACTCGGTCAGCACGCGGTGGAAGAGGAACTGCGGCTCGTGCTGGAGCGAGCCGACGTGCGAGGCCCAGCGCGCCGTCTCCACCATCCCGCTGGCCACGTCGAGGAGCAGCGCGCCGCCGATGCGCCCCGCGGTGGCCGCGTGGACCAGCGCGGCGGCGGTCAGGTCGCGCGCGAGCGAGGCGGCTGGTGCGCGCTCGTCCCAGCCGAAGTCCTCGGGAGTGAGCTTCTCGAAGATGCCCGACAGGGCCCAGCGCCGCGGCGCGCCTCCGGAAAAGATCGAGCAATACACCGACCCGCCCTCGAGCAGCGGGTCGCCGCGCGCGTGGAGATCCTCTTCCAGCCGGCGTGCGTCGAGCGAAGAGTCCATCCGCACCGCGCGGCGGCGGCGCTTGTCGTACCAGGTGTAGCCGGGGATGTCGGCCTCGCAGCCGTAGAGCAGGCCCGCCTGGAAGGCCGGGGTCGAGGTCGGGGCACCCGCGCGGCAGGGGGATACGCCGTAGCGCCCGGAGTCGAGGAGCTGCGCGATGTTCGGCGCGTACTCCTCGCGCAGCGCGGCCTCGAGCTGCGAGCGGCCCACGCCGTCGAGGTGGAGGAGCAGCAGCCGCTTTCCCGAGGGAAGCGGAGCGGACGCCTTGCGCCCTCCGGCGGCGATGGGGCGAAGCACCTCGCGCACCAGCGACCTGACGGCGCGCGACCGCAGGCCCTCGCGGCCGCCCCATCTCCACCTGCCTCGATCGCCTGCCATCGCGTCTGCGCGTAGTAGGAAGCGGCGCCTCCAGATCCCGAGGGCGACTAGGCCGTCCGGCGCGCGATGAGGATGCGGATCAGCGCGACGGGTGTCTCCAGCATGCACCCGACCAGGTGCGCTCCCGCGCGCACGGGCCACAGCGCGAGTCCGAAGGCGCGCTCGGTCAAGCGCACCGCGCCTCTCACGGGCGCGGGCATCTGCTCGAGACGCTCCTCGGCTTTCCGCCGCAGCGCCTCCAGCGCTTCGGGTCCGCGCTGGCGGAGCAGCTCGATTCCTTCGCGCAAGCTCGTCGGGATTTCGAACGGCGGCGCCTGCGGGGGCCCCTGCGCGGGTGGCCGCTCCGGTTCGGGGTGCGGCCGTGGCGGCTCGGCGACGCCGGAGATCTGCTCGAGCTCCTGGGCCATCTCCTGGACCACTTCCTTCTCCAGCTCCTTCTGATCGCGCCGGATGCGCTTCTCTTCCACCGCGCGCGACTGCTCGCGATCGCGGTCTGCCTGGCCGACGAAGTCGTGGTGCTGCGTCGCCTTGCGCGACAGCGCGTCGTCCGCTTTCGTCCTCTGGCCCCGCTTGCCGGTGGCCTTCGCCATGCCGCTCCTCCGAAGGAGATGGAACTCCCCGCAGAACCTATGGATCCACCCCCGGACGACGCAACGCGCCGCGTTGCGTCGAGGAGCGCCTGAACGATCGTTCCGGTGGCATGCAGACCCCGTCCCGGGCGCGCGGGATGTTCGGCTATGCTCGATCGCGATGCCGCTCGAATTCGCCGGCGCGACCGACGTCGGGCGCAAGCGAGACCACAACGAGGACGCGCTCCTCCTCGCGCCACAGTTCCAGCTCGCCGTGGTCTGCGACGGGATGGGCGGACACCAGGCGGGCGAGGTGGCAAGCGGTATCGGCGTTGCGACGGTCCGCCGGTTCTTCGAGATCGCGCAGGATCCGGAAGCGACGTGGCCGTACGGATATGACCGGCAAAAGGACGAGCCCACCAATCTCCTCAACGTGGCGGCGCAGTGGGCGAACCAGCGCATCCGCGAGGCGGGCGAAGCGGACAGCGGGAGCCGGCGCGGGCTGGGCACCACCTTCGTCGGCCTTCTGGTGCGCGAGGCGCGCGCCCACTTCGGCTGGGTGGGCGACAGCCGGGGCTATTACTTCCGACGTGGGGAGCTGCACCCCGCGACGAGCGACCACTCCTTGCTGAACGAGCTGGTCAAGACGGGTCGCCTCACCGAGGACGAGATCGACAACTTCCAGCACAGGAACGTCATCACCCGGGCGCTGGGGATGGCCGACCTGACCTCGATCGACGTGACGCCCGTCGACCTGCTACCCGGGGACATCTGCCTGCTCTGCTGCGACGGGCTCACGGGCATGGTCAGCGATGCGCGCATCGCCGAGATCCTCGCGGCGAAGAAGGACCTGACGGCCGCTTGCAGCGAGCTGATCGAAGAGGCGAACGCGAACGGCGGCGTCGACAACATCACCGTCGCCCTGGTCCGCTACGCGCCTTGAGTGCGCCGCCCGCGCCGTGCCGGGGTTCATGTCGGGAGCGCGCGCCTGCCCGGCCGTGGACAGCGGCGGCGTTCGCGGGGCAGAGTGGGTCTGGAGGCCAGCCATGGGCAAGGACGGCCACGTCCACTTCTCCGACGAATCGCGCCAGGCGGCGCTCTTCGAGACGATGATCCTCGCCGCGGGCTCGGACGGGGACGTCAGCAGGGTCGAGGTGGAGGAGATCTATCGCCGGGTATTCGAGCGGCCCGAGTTCCACGGCATCCACGCAAGCGATCTCCGGCAGGCCATCTCCCACGCCGCGCAGCAGGTGGCTCGGGCAGGCGAGATGTCGTCGATCTTGAGCTCGATCGCGGAGCGTTTGCCCGACCGCGCGTCGCGCGAGCTGGCGTTCGGACTCGCGGCGTCGGTCGCCTGGGCCGACCAGCGCACGCCACCCTCCGAGCTGGAGTTCTTGAAGGCGTTGCAGCAGAAGTTCGAGCTGGAGGACGCGGACGTGGCGCGGCTCTTCGAGCTGGCCGGCGAGAGGGCCCCGCTGCCGCCCACCGAAGCTCCCTGAGGCGTCCCGCTCTTCCGATGGCGCTGCAGATCCCGTTCTTCATGGCGCCCGAGGACGAGCGCGACGTGCTCCGCCGCATCGCGCGCCTCGAGCTCGAGCTGTGGCCCGAAGTCACCGACCCGGGGCACCGCGCGCCGCTCTGCGCGCCCGAGACCGAGCTCGTCGATCCCGCGTACTACTTCGCCGCGGGCGACGTCATCGCCTATCCGCTCAAGCGCGGCCAGAACCGCGGCCGGTGGAAGATCGACGAGGTGAAATCCCCGGTGATCTACTTCTTCCGCTCGCAGATGGACGAGGAAGGGCAGCTCCGCTCCGGGTACTTCTGGGCGGAGACCGAGACCGCGGGCGATCAGTCGCGAACCGGCGGCAAGCCGTCCCGATTCCTCCACGCTGTGCGCGAGCTGCAGGATGCGGTGAAATCGCGCTTCCGCCGCAGCTCGCCGGTGAAGGGCACCATCTACTTCGTGGGTCCTGGGGCTGCCCGGCTGGCGCAGTCCGGCACCCCGCTCCGCGAAGCCGGACGCAAGGGCGAGCTGGTGCGCGTGTATCGCTGAGGACGAGCCCTCTACGTCGAGCCGCCGATGCGGACCAGCTCGGCGTAGAGTCGGATTGCGCTCTTCGTCGCCTTGACGAAATCGCCCAGGTGCAGGCTCTCGTTCTCCGAGTGGGCGTTGGTGTAGGGGTCCTCGACGCCGATGAGGAGCGCCGGCACGCCGCCCAGCTCCTTGCTGAACGGGTCGACGAACGGGATGGAGCCGCCGCAGCCGATGGTGACGGGGTCGGTCCCGTACCCGTCGCGCAGCGCCTTCAGCGCCGCCTTGAACGCCGGCGCCTCGGTGCTCGTGTACCACCAGCTCCCGGCGCCTTCCTTGTGGACCTCGACCTTGACGCCCCAGGGCGGATCCTTCTGCAGGGCCTCGATCAGACGCTTCTCCACGTCCTTCGGGTCCATGTCGGGGACGGTGCGGATGCCGATCCGCGCCCAGGCGCTGTCCACGATGATGTTGCGCGCGTCCTTGCGCGAGCTGGCCTGGATGGCGTTGACCGCGATCGACGGCTGGCGCCAGTTCATCTCCCACGGGTGCCGGCCGCCGAGGAGCTCGACGCCCTCCAGCATCCCGGCCTGCTTGCGGAAGAGCTTCTCGTCGGAAGGAAGGGCCTTGATGCTCTTGCGCTCCGAGTCGCTGAGCGGCTTCACCTTCTCGTAGATGCCGGGGATGGCGATCGAGCCGTCGCCGTTCGTGAGGCGCGCCAGGATCTTGGAGAGCGCCATCGCCGCGTCGGGCACCGGCCCGCCCCACATGCCGCTGTGCACCGGCTGCTTGAGCGCCTTCACCTCCACGTTGACGACGACGATCCCGCGCAGCGCGGTGGTGATGCTGGGCAGCCCCGTCTCGAAGTTGCCCGTATCCGTGAGCACGATGGCGTCTGCCTGCAGCATCTTGCGGTGCTTGCGGAGGAAGTCACCCAAGGAGCCGGATCCGGCCTCCTCCTCGCCTTCGATGATGATCTTCACGTTCACCGGCAGCGACCCGGCGGTCTTGAGCCAGGACTCGATCGCCGCCACGTGGACGAGGATCCCCGCCTTGTCGTCCGCCGCGCCGCGGCCCCACAGGCGGCCGTCCTTCTCGACCGGCTCGAACGGTTTGGTCGCCCACTTCTCCTCGTCGCCGGCAGGCTGCACGTCGTGGTGCGCGTAGAGGAGCAGCGTGGGGCGCCCCGGCGCTTTGAGCCATTCGCCATACGCATAGGGATGCGCGCCGGGCATTTCGAGAAGCTGCACGTTGTCCAAGCCGATGCGGCGCAACAAGTCGCAGGTCGCCTGACCGCTCTTGCGGACCTGCTGCTTGTCGAATCCCTCGAAGGAGACGCTGGGGATGCGCACGAGCTTCTTCAGCTCCTCCAGGTAGGTGCGCTGGTTCTTCTCGTACTCCGCGAGCGCCTTCTGGATGGCGCCGTCGTCGACCGGAGCGGCCTTGTCCTGCTGCGTCGGGTTCGCCATGGCGGCGCACCCTAGATCGGCGGCGCAGCGGAGGGAAGCGTCTCGGCGGCCAGCCAGCGCACGAACCAACGCCGGGCCCGATCGGCCACCTGCTCCAGCGCGCCCGGCTCTTCGAAGAGGTGGGTCGCTCCGGGAACGACGACCAGCGCCTTCTCTCCGCGCAGGCGCTGGAGCGCCTGTCGGTTCAGCTCGAGCACCACCTCGTCCTCGCTGCCGACGATGAGCAACGTCGGTGCCCGGACCTGCTCGAGCGCGGGCCCGGCCAGGTCGGGGCGCCCGCCGCGCGAGACCACCGCCGCGACCGAGCGCGGCCGCGCGGCGGCGGCGACCAGGGCTGCCGCCGCGCCGGTGGAAGCTCCGAAGCAGCCGATGCGCAGCTCGGAGGTGCGCGCTCCGCGCGCCAGCCAGTCGACGCACGCCACCAGGCGCGCGGCGAGCAGCCGGATGTCGAACCTCAAGCGCCCGGTGCGCGCGTCGGCGCGCTCCTCCTCGCGCGTGAGCAGGTCGACGAGGAGCGTTCCCAGGCCGGCCGCGCGCAGCGCCGCCGCGACGGCGCGGTTGCGCGGGCTGAAGCGGCTCGAGCCACTCCCGTGGGCGAAGACGACCACCCCCCTCGCGCCGGAAGGGAGCGCGAGGTCGCCCTCGAGCTGAGCGTTGCGCGCGTCGATGCGAACCGTGACGCCGTCCTGGGTGGAGGCCGCCTGCGCCGCATCGGCGCGGTCCTGCGCCTGCGAGAGGATCGCGCCCACCTCGGCGTCGGTGGTCTGCTCGAAATCGTCGTACCAGAGGCCGACCGCGCGGAAGGGCTCCGGCGTGCGGCCGCAGAGCACCTCGTCCGCGGTCTCGGCCAGCTCCTCGCAGCTCGCGCGCGCCGCCACCGGGACCGCCACGATGATGCGCTCCGGATGCTGCGCACGGACCGCTTCCACCGCCGCGCGCATCGTGTTCCCGGTGGCGAGACCGTCGTCGACCAGCACCACCGTCTTGCCGCGCAGATCGGGCGAGGGGCGCGTTCCGCGGTATGCCCGCTCGCGCCGGTCCAGCTCGTTCTGCTCGCGATTGGTCACCGCCTCGATCACGTTGCTGGGGATTCCAAGCTCGCCGATGAGGTCTTCGTTCAGGACGCGCACGCCGCCCGAGGCGAGCGCGCCCATGGCCAGCTCCTCGTGCCCCGGTACGCCGAGCTTGCGCACGACGAAGACGTCGAGGGGCGCTCCCAGGCGCCTGGCAATCTCGTACGCGACGGGCACGCCTCCGCGCGGCAGGGCGAGGACGACCAGGTCCGGGTTCCCCGCCAGCGGCTTGAGCTTCTCGGCGAGCACACGCCCGGCCTCGGCCCGATCGGCGAAGCGCCCGTCCATCGCGTCGACTCCTTCCGCTGCCAAGCTATGCAACCGAGCTGCGGCGCGCACCGAGGAAGTGCTCGGTGAGCGCCCGCACGGTTTCGTCCTCGCGTTCGAGCGGGAAGACGTGGCCGGCGCCGCGCAGCACATGGAGCCGCGCGTCGGGGATCGCCGCCGCCAGCACCTCCGAATTGCGCGGCGGCACCAGCCGATCCGCGTCGCCCGTGATGACGAGCGTCGGCGCGCGGATCTGCTCGAGGCGATGCAGCGCGGCATGGCCGATGATCGCCGCCACCTGGGCAGCCGTGCAGCGCACCGCGGCGTGCTCCGAGCGCCCCATCCACTCCAGCGCGCGCCTCGGATTCGCGGTGTGGAACTCCCGCGAGAGGAGCAGCCGGCCGAGGCGTTCAGGCCGCGTGCGCCTCCGCTGGAGGACGACCAGGGCCAGGTCGAGGACCGTTCGCAGCGACGGCTTGTGGCCGCGCAGCCAGCTCGCGAAGGTGGCGCCGAGGGCAAGGCGGCGGACGCGGTAAGGATGCCGGATGGCGAGCTCCTGCGCGATCATGCCGCCCATCGAGATGCCGAACACGTCCGCCTGGACCGCTCCCACGGCATCGAGCACGGTGACGGCGTCGTCCGCGAGGTCGCGCATCCGATACATCCAGCCCTGACGTCCGGACCGCCCGGTGCCACGGTTGTCGAACATCACCACGTGGAACGACGCCGCCAAGCGCGCGGGAAGCGTGTCCCACGCGCGCGACGAGAGGCCCAGCCCCATGATGAGCAGGAGAGGCGGGGCGGACGGATCGCCCGCTTCCTCGTAATGGATGGTGTGGCCTGCACGCTGCGCGAAGGGCATCAGATACCCGGGGTGCGCACGGGGTCGGGCGTCGGCGCCGGCTCGCGGGCCGGCGCACGGGACTCGAGAGATGGCGCGGCCGAGCCGTCCACGGCGGCCTCGCCGTCCACCGGAGTAGCGGTCTGCGCGTCCGCGCTGCCCGAAACGGTGGCGGACCCGGCGACCGTCGGCTCTACCTCGGCGCAATCGAGCAGCTCGGCCAGCGCGGCGCGCATCGCTCCGCCCAGCGCCGCCAGGTCGCGGACGTCCAGGTCGGCGAGCAGGCCGACGCAGACGTTCCCGTGGTAGCTGAGCAGCGCCACGCCGATGCTCTGCTGGGCGGCGAGCGGGACCTGCGGGTAGCAGCCGCGGAGCTGCCGTCCAAGGAGGTAGAGGGGGAACTGCGGCCCGGGCACGTTGGTGATCACCAGGTTGAAAAAGCGCGTCACTGCCTGCAAACGCGCCGCCTGGGCGAGCAGCGTCGGCGGCGCGAAGTCGCCCAGCGATGCGAGCGCCGCGGCCGCGACCGCCTGGCCGCCCTCCTTGATCCCCTTCATCGCCTCGCGCACCTTCCGCAGCCGCTCCAGCGGATTCGCCTCGGCGACCGGCAGCGGGCAGAAGACCGCCGACACCTGGTTGCCGAAAGTGTTGCGATCGTGCGCACCGCGCATGCTCACCGGAACAAGCGCGCGCAGATCGAGGCCGGGCGACTCGCCGCGCGCTTCCAGCCAGCGCCGGAGCGCCCCGGCGATCACCGCGAGGATGACGTCGTTGACGGTCCCTCGGAGCGCCCGGCGGATCTTGCGAATCTCGGGCAGAGGCATGTCGAACATCTCGAACCGGCGGTGCGGGCCTATCGGGCGGTTCAGCGCGGACGCGGGCGCCATCCCCATGCCTGCGAGCCCCAGGAGCGGCTTCAAGCCAAAGGCGATCTCGCGCAGCAGCTTGCGCGCGTCGTTGTTCGACTGCAGCGCCTCGCGCACCACCTGGATGGGGCTGGTGATCTGCTCCTTCAGCGAGGTAGCGAGGAGCGCGGTGGTCTTCGGCGCGGGCCGCGGCTTCCACTCGGCGGGCGGGGCGGGCGCCTCCGTGGACGGCTCGGTGTCCATGAGGACGGTGGCGAGGTCGACGCCCGAGATGCCGTCCAGCATGCAGTGGTGCGTCTTCGAGATCACCGCGAACTGATCGTTGCCGAGCCCTTCGACGAGCCAGAGCTCCCAGAGCGGCTTGTCGCGATCGAGGGCCTGGGAGAAGAGACGGCCGGCGAGCCGCTTCAGCTCCTCGTCGCCCCCGGGCGCCGGCAGCGCGGTGTGGCGCACGTGGTACTCGAGATCGAACTGCGACTCGTCGATCCAGACTGGCCGCCCCTGCTTGAAGGGCACGAACTGCACGCGCTGGCGGTAGCGCGGCACCTGGTCGAGCCGCGCTTCGATGAGCTGCAGGAAGTCGCGATACGGCGGCGCCTTGCCGTCGAACACCGCCACCGCGCCCACGTGCATGTGGGTGGCGCGGTCCTCCAACTCGAGGAACAGGGAATCCAGCGTGCTGAGCCGTTCGAACCACGTCCCCATGTGCTTAGTTTGGCACAAATGGCCGCGATGAGAAGCGCAGCGCCCCCGGATACGGCGGCGACTGGTTGCACGGGGCGGTGAAAGACGCCATGTAGAGCGGCCTCATGCCGAAGACCTCCCACCCGATGACGCTCACCCAGAAGATCCTCGCCGCGCACGCGCGCAACCTGCCGCGGCCGTGGGTGCAGGCGGGCGACGTCCTCCAGGTCTCGGTCGACTGGACCATCGCGAGCGAGCTGGCCTGGAACGGGATGGAGCGCACCTACGGGCTGCTCGGCCGGCCCAAGCTCCACGACAAGGAGCGCTTCTTCCTGGCGGTGGACCATACGGTGGACCCGGTCACGCTGGCGACCGACAAGCGGGCGCAGAAGCTGGTGCAGCTCTCGCGCGACTTCGCCAAGGAGAGCGGCATCCGGCACTTCTACGACGCCAACCAGACCATCCTGCACACCAGGTTCTACCGGGACCTCGTCCGGCCCAACGACGTGGTGCTCGGAGCGGACTCGCACACCTCCTCGCACGGCGGCCTGGGAGCGGTCTCCATCGGCCTGGGCGGCGCGGACATCGTGGTCGCCATGGTCCTCGGCACTTCCTGGATCGAGGTGCCGGAAGCGATCAGCGTCGAATACACCGGGCAGCTGCCGTTCGGGTTCGGCGGGAAGGAAGTCATCCTGCGCACCCTGGCGCTGCTCGGGCGCAACACGGTCGCCATGGAGCGCTCCGTCGAGTATCGGGGCGAGGGCGTCCGGCAGCTCTCGACCGATTCCCGCTTCGCCATCGCCAACATGACCGCCGAGTTCGGCGGGCTGAACGGGATCTTCGAGGCGGACGAGGTGACCGCGGCGTGGCTCGCGGGGCGCTCGGACGAAGACGACGCCGCCGCGGGGAAGCCCATGCGCGCCTACCGCGCCGACCCGGACGCCCCCTACGTGGCCCGCTATCCGATCGCGCTCGACGAGCTGGAGCCGCAGGTGGCGAAGCCGTTCTCGCCCGACAACGTGGTCGGCGTGAGCGAGGTCCAGGGGATGCCGCTCGACGGGCTCTTCATCGGCGCCTGCACCACCACCGAGGAGGAGCTGGTCCTCGGCGCGCTGGTGCTCGAGGCGGCCGAGAAGAAAGGCGGCGCGAAATCACGCCGCGCGCCCCAGCCCAGGCAACTCGTGGTCCCGGGCGATCTGACCATCCAGGAGGACCTGCGGCGGGCGGGGCTATGGGAAGTGTACGAGCGCAACGGCTTCCGCGTCGGGCCGCCCGGATGCTCGATGTGCCTGGGCGTCGCCTCCGAGAAGGCGGGTCGCGGCGAGAGGTGGCTCAGCTCGCAGAATCGCAACTACGAGAACCGGATGGGAGAGGGGTCGCTGGCGCACCTCGCCTCGGCGGCGACCGTGGCGGCGAGCGCCGCGGAGATGAAGGTCACCGATCCGCGCCCTCTGCTGGCGCTCGTCGATCAGGACCGCTTCGGGCGGATCCTCGGCGAGCGGAAGCCCCGGCGCACCCCGGAGGTGCAGGTGGTCGAGCCGAAGCCGCACCTCGCTCCCGCCGGCGCCACGGCGCAGCAGGCCTCCTCGGGAAAGGCAGCGCGAGCGGCCGACCGCGCTCCCGCGCAGGGGCGCGTCGTGAAGGCGCGCATCCAGCGTTTCGGCGACAACGTCGACACGGACGCCATCATCCCCGGCGAGTTTTGCCATCTGACCTCGCTCTCCGACCTGGGCGCGAAGGCGTTCCACCACGTGCGCCCCGACTTCGTCCAGCGCGCGCGGGACGGGGCGACCGTCGTGGTGGCCGGCGAGGCCTGGGGCTCGGGCAGCTCGCGCGAACAGGCCGTGCTCGCGCTCAAGGGCGCGGGCATCCAGGCCATCGTGGCGAAGAGCTATGCCTTCATCCACAAGCGCAACCTGGTGAACGAGGCGCTTCCTTTCCTGGTCGTCCAGGACGACGGGTTCTACGAGGTGGCCAAGGAACGCGCCGAGATCGAGGTCGACGTCGCCGGCGGCCGGGTGCGCGTCGCGGGGCAGGAGTTCGAGGCCGAGGAGCCGTCGCGCATCATCCAGGCGCTGGCGGGCGAGGGAGGGATCGTTCCCGCGATCCAGCACCACGGCACCACCGTGTTCGAGAAGCTGACCGGGTGACGGACGGTGCGATCCGACGATTTGTACAGGCTGCCGGAGGATCTGCCCGTTCCCAGCGACGACGGAGCGGCGAGGCACCTTCCCCACATGATGGTGCCGCCGATCGCTCTGCCCTCGACGCGTGGGCGCGAGGTGGTGCTGGCGGACGAATCGCAGCAGCGGCGGGTGGTCGTCTACGCCTACCCGCGCACGGGCGAGCCGGGGAAGGACCTGCCGCCGGGGTGGGACGCGATTCCCGGAGCGCGCGGATGCACGCCGCAGAGCTGCGGGTTCCGGGATGCGCACGCGCAGTTCACCCAGCTCGGCGCGTCGGTGTACGGCCTCTCGACCCAGACGGCGGAGTATCAGCGCGAGATGGCCGAGCGGCTGCGCCTCCCGTTCGAGGTGCTGAGCGACGCGGAGCTGCGCTTCCAGCGCGCGCTGAAGCTGCCGACCTTCGAGGTCGCGGGGATGACGCTGCTCAAGCGAATCACGCTCGTCCTGTTCCGCGGAGAAGTGGAGCACGTCTTCTATCCGGTGTTCCCGCCGGACCGCAGCGCACGGCAGGTGCTCGACTGGCTGCGCGCGAAGCGCTAGATCGCGCGCATGGCATCCGCGAAGCAGAGTGCGGCGGCGCGCAGGAACATCAAGAAGGCGGCGTCCGCTGCGAGGCGCAAGAAGACCATCTCCAGGCTGCCGAAGAAGACGCGCACCGCGCTGGGCAAGCAGGCGAACAAGGTGAAGCGGCAGAAGCGCGGCCGGTAGCAACTTGCGCCCGGGCGGGACGCGGGGCGTTACGCGCCATGCTACGTTCCGCGTCTGAATGCCCCAGCGCATCGCGGTCATCCCCGGCGACGGAATCGGACCCGAGGTCGCGGGGGTCGGCGTGCGCCTCCTCTCGCGCCTGGCGGAGCTGCGCGGGCTTTCGCTGCAGTTCGACTGGTTCGATTTCGGCGCCGAGCGGTTCCTGCTCGACGGGACCATCCTGCCGGACGGCTTCATGGACACGCTCCGGCGCGACTACGCGGCCGTTTACTTCGGCGCGGTGGGCGATCCGCGCGTCCCCGGGAACGAGCACGCCAAGGGCATCTTGCTGGCGATGCGGTTCGAGCTGGACCTCTACATCAATCTGCGGCCGTGCCAGCTCCTCGACGATCGGCTAAGCCCGCTCAAAGGAAAGGGCCGGCGCGAGCTGGACTTCGTGGTCGTGCGCGAGAACACCGAGGGCCTGTACACGGGCACCGGCGGCACCTTCAAGAAGGGGACGCCCGACGAGATCGCGCAGGAGGTGGAGATCAACACGCGCAAAGGCGTGGAGCGCATCTGCGAGGCGGCCTTCGCGATCGCCGAGGCGAACGGGAAGAAGCGGGTCTGCATGGCGGACAAGGCGAACGTTCTGTTGCACGGGCACGGCCTGTGGCGTCGCGTCTTCGCGGAAGTGGCGGCGCGGCACCCGAAAGTTCAAGCGAAGGCGATGTTCGTCGACGCGCTCGCCATGGACCTCGTGCGGCAGCCCGAGGCGTACGAGGTCATCGTCACGAACAACCTCTTCGGCGACATCCTGACCGACCTGGGCGCGGCGCTCACGGGCGGGCTGGGTATCGCGGCGAGCGGGAACATCCACCCGGGCCAGGTCTCGCTCTTCGAGCCGGTGCACGGCAGCGCTCCGGACATCGCCGGCCAGGGCAAGGCTAATCCGCTGGCGATGGCGCTGTCCGGCGCGCTGATGCTCGAGCACCTTGGTCACCCGGCGGAAGCGCGCCTCCTCGAGGAAGCGGTCCGGGAGCAGATCGCCCAGGGCGCGCACACACCCGACCTGGTTCCGATGCTCGGTGGCCCCGCCTCGACCACCGAGCAGGTCGGAAACGAGCTGCTCGGGCGGGTCGAGGGACTGGTCACGCAGCCGGCTGGGGCAGCGGCATCGACTCGCCGGTCTCCAGCAGGGTCTTGAGGCCGCTGAGGATCGCCGTCCAGCCGTCCTCGTCCACGTGCTTCGCGGTCTTCGGCGCTTCCGACAGCTCGTGCCTCACGGTGAGCTTGCAGACCTCGCCGCGCTTTTCGATGAGGTACGTCACGCGCGACTGCTCCTTGCTCAGCTCGGGATCGTAGAGCGGATGCCAGGTGAGCACGAGGCGGCGGGACGGATCCACCTCGAGCACGGTGCCTTCCACGTCGCGCGATCCGTTCGAGCCGGTCGAATGCCACTCCGAGCCGCGCTTCCAATCCGAGTGGATGGTCTCGCCGAAGAGGTATTTCTTCGTCAGCTCGCCGTCGGTCAGCGCCTGCCACAGCTTCTCCGGCGTGGTGCGGATGAAGACCTGGTACATCTGTACCTTGCTCTCCATGGTCGTGCCCTCCAGGTGGGACTTGAGCTGCGACAGCGCAGCCGCCATCGGCGCCGCGTACTTGCTCACCCAGCGGTCGTGGACCAGCCGGATCGGCACCGGGTTCAGGTAGTGCAGCTTCTCGCGCCCCGCGCGGCGCGTGACGACGAGGCCCGCTTCCTCCAGCACGCGGAGGTGCTTCATCACGCCGAAACGGGTCATGGCGACGCGCTCGCACAGCTCGCCGAGCGTCCGGCCGTCGCGCTTGAACAAGCGATCGAGGAGCTTGCGGCGGCTGGGGTCGGCGAGCGCCTTGAACACGTCGTCCACGCGCCCATCTATATGTGACTAAATGGTCACATGTCAACCTGCTTGTAGTAGATCGGTTCCGCCGGGAACGCCGCGCCGGCCACAGCGCGTACCGCGGGATCTCGCCGACGCGACTCGATCTCGTGGGGCAGGGAGGACGAGCACCACGTCGGGATCGCACGGCTGCGGCGTGTGGGTGTCGATGCGCTGTCCGGTCCGCGGCAGGGCCGCGCGTTGCGGCGTGCCGAACCGGGCTGGCGGCTCTACAATGCGGTCTCGCTTCCGGGAGCCAAACGATGAAGCCGATCCCGACCGATCTGGTGTTCCTCGCCGCCAAGCGCACTGCGTTCGGCACCTACGGCGGGGCGCTCAAGGACGTCTCCGCGACTGACCTGGCCGTGCACGCCGCCAAAGCGGCGCTGGCGCAGTCAGGGGTGAAGCCGGAGGACGTGGACAACGTCGTCTTCGGCAACGTCATGCAGACGAGCGCCGACGCGATCTACCTCGCGCGCCACGTGGGGCTCAAGGCTGGGCTGCCGCAGCACGTCCCGGCGCTGACCGTGAACCGGCTCTGCGGATCCGGCTTCCAGGCGGTCGTGGACGCCGCCCTGGAGATGCTCGCCGGCCACTCGCAGTGCGCGCTGGTGGGCGGCACCGAGTCGATGTCGCAGGCGCCGCACGTGGCCCGCGGGCTGCGCTTCGGCGTCGGGCTGGGCAAGTCGCCGGCGCTTTCGGACGCGCTCTGGGAAGCGCTGACCGACAGCTACAACGGGCTCCCGATGGCGATGACGGCGGAGAACCTCGCGGTGAAGTACGGCATCTCGCAGCGCGAGGTGGACGAGTACAGCGTCCTTTCGCAGAAGCGCTTCGCCGCGGCGCAGGAAGGCGGCCGTCTCGCGGACGAGATCGCTCCGATGGAGCTGCCTGGCAAGAAGGGCGCCGTGGTGCAGTTCGCGCGCGACGAGCACAACCGCCCGGAGACCACGGTGGAAGGCCTGGCGAAGCTCCCCAGGGTCTTCAAGAAGGACGGCGTGATCCACGCCGGCGCGGCGAGCGGAATCTGCGACGGCGCGGGCGCGCTGGTGCTGGCGACGCGGCAGTTCGCCGAGAAGCGCGGCGTGAAGCCCATCGGGCGGCTCCTCGGCTGGGGGATCAGCGGATGCGATCCGTCGATCATGGGCATCGGGCCGGCGCCCGCGGT
>JBJMQJ010000501.1:0-32582 GCA_045802765.1 Myxococcales bacterium | reverse complement strand
GGCGTTCCCACTCATCACGCTGGGGATCCTGTTCGCCTTCCCGGAACGCTCGGGAGGCGAGCTCGGGGTTTCCGGGGTGCGCTCGATCTTCGCCTCGCGTACGGCCAACTACTACCTCATCGCGGCGGCGACGCTGGCGCTCGTGTACGCGTTGTGGGCGATCGCCGACTCGAGGTTCGGCCTCGTCCTGCACGCCATCCGCGATGACGAGCTAGCCGCGCGCGCGTCGGGGATCAACACGCCGCGCTACAAGCTGGCGGCCTTCGCCATCTCCGCGTGCGCCGCGGGGATCGCCGGCGCGCTCTACGCGCACTTCATGCGCGGGGCTGGTCCGTCCACGCTGGAAGTCGGCCTCTCGTTCCAGGCGGTGATCTGGGGAATCTTCGGCGGAGTCGCCACCATCTACGGTCCGGTGGTGGCGGTGTTCGTCCTCTATCCCCTGACCGAGTGGCTGGGCAGCTTCACGGCGTTCGGCGAGCTGCGGCTGCTCATCTTCGCGGTCATCGTGCTCATCGTCTTGCTCTTCATGCCGCGCGGCCTGACGCCGTGGGTCCGGGACCGCATCGAAACGCCGTGCCCGCGTTGCAAGGAGCGGAGCGCCGCGTGGCGGACGAGCTGCCGCATCTGCGGCGTGCCCGTGCGCGCGGCCGCGCGCGCGCAAGCGGCCGCGCCGGCACGGGCCCTCACAGACCCAGGTACCCCGCGCGCAAGCTCTCGTCTGCCGTGAGGTGCGCCGCCGTTCCCGCGGCGACGATCCGGCCCTGCGACAGCACGTAGCTCCGGCCGGCCATCTTGAAGACCTGCGCCACCTCCTGCTCGACCAGCAGGATGGGGATGCCTTCGGCGTGGATCCGGCCGATGGCGGCGAAGAGCTCCTCGCGCACCCGGGGGGCGAGGCCGAGGGAGGGCTCGTCGATGGCGAGCAGCTTCGCCTCGAACATGAGCGCTCGCGCGGTGGCGAGCATCTGCTGCTCGCCGCCGGAGAGCGTTCCGGCGACCTGCTCCTTGCGCGCGGCGAGCTGCGGAAAGAGGGCGAAGCACTTCTCCAGGCGCCGCTGGTCGTCGCGGGCGCTCCGCGACAGGTGCGCGCCGGCGAGCAGGTTCTCCAGCACACTCAGCTCCCGGAAGGGGCGCCGCCGCTCGGGGCAGTGGACCAGCCCGCGCTTCCTGATCTCGTGCGCCGGCAGCGCATCGATGCGCTCGCCGGCGAATCGGACCCGCCCCTCGAGGACGATGTCGCCGGCCGTGCCCCGCTTCATCTGCTCCTCGAAGCGCACCAGCCCGGAGATGGCGCGCAGGAGCGTGGACTTGCCCGCGCCGTTCGGCCCGACCACGCCGACGAACTCCCCCGCGTCGACGGCGATCGAGACGCCGTTCAGGATCGAGGCCTTGTCGTAGCGGACGGCGAGATCCTCGACCTCAAGCAGCGGCATGCGCCGTCCCCAGGTACGCCTCGACGACCTTCGGGTCCTTCACCACCGCGGACGGCGAGGCGTCGGCGATGAGCTCGCCGTGGTCGACGACGATCACGCGATCGACGATCGACATCAGCTCCTTGAGCTTGTGCTCGATCATCAACACCGCCGGGCCTTCCGAATGGAGCCGGCCGAACCGGCCGCCCTTGTGCAGCCTGCGGATCGACCTGGCGAGCAGGTCCGACTCCGCGGGGCTCAGGCCGCCGAGCGGCTCGTCGAGGAGCAACAGCTCCGGCTCGGTGGCGATGGCGCGCGCCACCTCCAGCCGTTTCAAGTCGCCCTGGGAAAGCGCCGAGGCGGGCTCCAGCGCCATGTCGGAGATGCCGACGAACTCCAGCGCGTCCATCGCCTTCGCCTCCACTCCCTTGAGCCACTCGCCGCGGCGCCGCGCTCGAGGGGCCAGAAGCGGCACCATCACGTTCGCGACGATCGGAAGGTGCCGGAAGGGCCGCGTGGTCTGGAACGTCGCGGCGACGCCGCGCTCCACCACCTCCCACGGCCGCAGCGCCGTGATGTCCTCGCCTGCGAAGACGATGCGCCCCTGGTCGGGTCGGAGGATCTTCGTGATCAACCGCAAGAGGGTCGTCTTGCCGGCGCCGTTCGGGCCGATGAGCCCGACGATCTCGTCGCGCCGCAGCTCGAAACCGACGTCGTTCACGGCGGTGAGGCCGCCGAAGCGCTTGGTGAGGTGCTCTACCCGGAAGAATGGCTCGGCCATCGGTTTGCGCTCAGGCCTGCGCGTTTTCGTCGCGCAGCTCGCGGCGCGACACCTTGCCCACGTCGGTCTTGGGGACCTCGCCGCGGAACTCGACCACGTGGGGGACCTTGTAGTCCGCGAGGCGCTCGCGGCAGTACGCCTTGATCTCCTGCTCGCTGACGCGCCCGCGCGCGTCGGTCTGCAGCACCACCACGGCCTTGATCCGCTGGCCGACCGCGGGATCGGGAACGCCGATCACGCCCGCCGCTTTGACGTGCGGATGGCCGTACAGCACCTCCTCGACGTCCTTCGCGAAGACGGAGTGCCCCTTGTATTTGATGAGGTCCTTGGCCCGGTCGTAGAAGTGGAAGTATCCCTCGTCGTCCATGCGCACGATGTCGCCGGTGCGCATCCAACGGACGCCGGCGAGCTCGACGAATGCGCGATCCGTCTCCTCGGGGCGGCGCCAGTAACCCTTCATGACGTTGGGTCCGGACAGCACCAGCTCCCCGGTCTGGCCGGGTGGCATGAACTCCAGCGTTTCCGCATCGACCACGGCGGCGAGGACGTTGGGCACCGGGCAGCCGAACGATCCAGGCTTGGTGCGCCCGATGGGGTTCAAGTGGCTCGCCGCGCAGGTCTCCGACAGGCCGTATCCTTCGGTGATGTGCGAGCTGGTGCGGCGCGCCCAACCCTGCATGGTCGATTCGTGCAGCGTGTCGGCGCCCGAGACGACGAGCTTGAGCCGCCGCCAGTCGACCTTGTCGGTTTCCTTGTGGTCCTTCAGGTACTCGTACAGCGTCGGCACGCCGAAGAAGGCCGTCGCCCTGTACCGCTCCATCGCGCTGAGGATCGCGGAGGTGTCGGGGTGCGTGAACAGCACGAGCAGGTGACCCTGCGCGAGGCTGCTCAGCATGATCGAGACCTGCCCGTAGATGTGAAAGAAGGGCAGGAAGGCGAGGATGACCTCCTCGCCCTCGACGAGGCCGGGGAAGATCACGCCCGCCACCGTCCGCGCGGCCACCAGGTTGCGATGGGTCAGCATGACCCCCTTGGGGTGCCCGGTGGTTCCGCCCGTGTACGGCAACGCTGCGAGGTCGGTGTCTGGATCGATCGCGACGTCGGGAGGCCGCGGCGGGTACTTGCGGAGGAGATCCTGGAGCCAGTGCTGGTTGGGCGCCGGTGAAACCTCGGGCTTCCCCTGCTCGAGGTCCGAGAAGAACCTGGCGAGTGGACCCCGGCCCAGCAGTCGCTTCCATGGGGGAAGGTACTCGCCGATGCTGGTGACCACGACCAGGTCGAGCCGCGCGCCGGACCTCACCACCTTGTCGTGCAGGATGTCCTGGCAGACGATGGCCCGCGCGCCGCTGTCCTCGAGCTGGTACCGGACCTCGTGGCTCGTGTACACCGGGCTGATCGGCGTCACCGTGGCGCCGCACTTGAGCGCGGCGAAGTACGCGATGATGAACTGCGGTGAGTTGAGCAGGTAGAGCGCGACGCGATCACCCTTGCGCACTCCCATCTCGGCGAACGCGGCGGCGAGCCGATCGGCTCCTTCGCGCAGCTCGCGGTACGTAACCTCGCGCCCGTAGAACGCGACCGCGGCGCGGTCCGCCCAGCGGTCCGTCGCCTCGTCGAAGACCTGCGGCACCGACTTGCGCGGCACCTCGACAGTTTCGGGAACGCCCTTCGGGTAGAATCTGAGCCAAGGCTTCTCGAGGTAGGCGTCGGCGGGGCCCATCGGGGCACGATATCCCGCCGGCGCGCCGGCCGTCACGTGCCGGTCGGGAAGCCCGAGAGCAGCGAGTGCTCGCCGTACGCCATGCCGGGGAGGTAGGCCTTGCGCCCGCCGTCCCGATGATTACGAGATCGCGATGGACGACGATCGCCTCGAGTACCCCTGCGCGAGCTGCGGAGCGACGAATCGCATCCCGCGGAGCCGCCTGCGCGACGACCCGCGCTGCGGCCGCTGCAAAGAGAGCGTCTTTCCCGACCACCCGGTCGCGGTTTCCGACGCGACCTGGAAGCGCGAGGTGGAGGACTGCCCCATTCCCGTGCTCGTCGACTTCTGGGCGCCCTGGTGCGGGCCGTGCCGCGCCGTCGCGCCGACGCTCGAGCAAGCGGCGAAGGAGCGGAAGGGGAAGCTGAAGATCGTGAAGCTCAACGTCGACGAGAACCCGCGGACGTCCGCGATCCACCAGGTGCAATCGATCCCCACTCTCCTCCTCCAGCGCGGACCGCTGTTCCTCGGCCGCCTCGCGGGCGCGCTGCCCAAGGCGGACCTGGACGCGTTCATCGACCGGTACGTCTGACCGCGATCGTCGCGTCTGCATCGGCTGCGTCGCGCAAGCCCTCGCCGCTCGCCGGGGCCCATGCTATGGCAGCGCGCCATGGAACCCGCCGCCTATCTCGCTCATCTCCACCAGCAGACGGAAGCGTTGCACGAGCAGGGGCTGTTCAAGCGCGAGCGCGTCATCGAGGGTCCGCAGGGCGCGCTGATCCGCGTGCAGGCCGGGCGCGAGGTATTGAACTTCTGCGCCAACAACTACCTGGGGCTCGCCGACCATCCCCGGATCGTCAAGGCCGCGAAGGACGGGCTCGACCGGCACGGATACGGGATGGCGTCGGTGCGCTTCATCTGCGGGACGCAGGACGTGCACAAGGAGCTGGAGGCCCGCATCACGCGATTCCTCGGCACCGAGGACACCATCCTCTACTCGTCGTGCTTCGACGCCAACGGCGGCCTGTTCGAGACGGTCCTCGAGGAGCAGGACGCGGTGATCAGCGACGCCTTGAACCACGCGAGCATCATCGACGGCGTCCGACTCTCCAAGGCCCGCCGCCTGCGCTACGCGAACAACGACATGGCCGATCTCGAAGCGCGGCTGGTGGAGGCGAAGGACGCCCGCGTCCGCCTCATCGCCACCGACGGAGTCTTCTCCATGGACGGGATCCTCGCCAACTTGAAGGCCATCTGCGACCTGGCCGGGAAACACCAGGCGCTGGTCATGGTCGACGATTCGCACGCGGTGGGATTCACCGGCGACAAAGGGCGCGGGACGCACGAGGCGTGCGGAGTGATGGGCCGCATCGACATCCTCACCGGGACCCTGGGAAAGGCGCTGGGCGGCGCCAGCGGCGGGTACGTGTCCGGGCGCCGAGAGGTCGTCGGCTGGCTGCGGCAACGCTCGCGGCCGTACCTCTTCTCCAACACGCTGGCGCCCGCGATCGCCGCCGCGTCCATCGAGGTGCTCGAAATGCTCGAGGAGACCGCCGAGCTCCGCCAGAAGCTGCGCGACAACGCCGCCTATTTCCGCGCGGGGATGACCAGGCTCGGGTTCGACCTGGTCGCCGGCAGCCATCCCATCATCCCGGTGATGCTGGGTGACGCCAGGCTCGCCACCGCGATGGCCGATCGGCTCCTCGAGGAAGGGATCTACGTGATCGGGTTCTCCTTCCCGGTGGTGCCGCGCGGCCAGGCCCGTATCCGCACGCAGATCTCTGCGGCGCACGAGCGGGAGCACCTGGACCGCGCGCTCGCCGCCTTCGGCAAGATCGGCCGCCAGCTGGGAGTGATTCAGTGAAGGCGCTGGTCAAGGCGGAGCGCAAGCCGGGCCTGTCGCTCTCGGAGGTCCCCGTCCCCGAGCTCGGGCCCAACGATCTGCTCATCCGCGTTCGCAAGGCCGCGATCTGCGGCACCGACATCCATATCTTCAACTGGGATCCGTGGTCGCAGAAGACGGTCCCCGTGCCGATGGTCATCGGCCACGAGTTCACCGGCGAGGTCGCCGCCATCGGGAGCGCGGTGACGGGCTTCGCCAAGGGTGAACGCGTCAGCGCGGAAGGGCACATCACCTGCGGCCACTGCCGCAACTGCCGCGCGGGAAAGCGCCATCTCTGCCGCAACGCCGTGGGCCTGGGCGTGCAGCGTCCGGGCTGCTTCGCCGAGCTCATCGCCGTACCGGCGGTGAACGTGTTCCGGGTGCCCAAGGAGATCCCCGACGACATCTCCGCTTTCTTCGATCCGCTCGGCAACGCCGTGCACACCGCGCTGTCGTTCGACCTGGTCGGCGAGGACGTCCTGATCACCGGCGCCGGGCCGATCGGCGTCATGGCGGCGGCGATCGCGCGGCACGTCGGCGCGCGCCACGTGGTGGTCACCGACGTGAACGACTACCGGCTCGGGCTCGCCCGGCAGATGGGCGCCTCGCGCGCGATCGACGTCAACGCCGCCTCGATCGAAGGCACCATGAAGGAGCTGGGAATGACCGAGGGCTTCGACGTCGGAATGGAGATGAGCGGCAACCCTACCGCTCTGCAAGGCCTGATCGCGGCGATGAACCACGGCGGACGCGTGGCGCTGCTCGGCATCCCCACGGCGGAAGTCTCGATCGACATGAACCAGGTCATCTTCAAGGGTCTGGTGCTCAAGGGACTCTACGGCCGGGAGATGTTCGAGACCTGGTACAAGATGACCGCCATGCTGACGAGCGGCCTCGACGTCTCTCCGGTGCTCACCCACCGCTTCGCCGCCGAGGACTACTCGAAGGCGTTCGAGACGATGCGATCGGGACGGTCGGGGAAAGTCCTCCTCGAGTGGGGATGAGCAGCCGGACGATCCCGCGGCTACCTCCGGAGCTGGAGCACGACGCGGAACCGCGCCTTGTTGCTCAGCATGAGCTGGTACGCCTCCTCCGCCTTCTCCAGCGGGAAGACCTCGTTGCGCGAGGTCACGCCCGAGAGCGCGCTGAAGGCGAGCGTCTCCTCCGAGTCCTTGGCGGTGCCGCTCGGCCATCCCTGGATGCGCCGGCGCGCGCCGATGAGCTGCAACGGGCTGACCTGGATGGGCTCGGTAGTCGCCCCCAGGACGATCAGCGTGCCGTTCCGGGCAAGTCCGTCGACCAGCTTGCCCGCGAGCTGGGCGCTCGGAGCGGTAGCCAGGATCACCTTCGCTCCGCCGAGGCCCTGCAGCGCGGCGGCGGGGTCGCCCTTGTCGGTGTCGATGTACTCGTGCGCGCCCAGCTCGAGCGCCAAGGCGCGCTTGTCCGCGCCACGCGAGAGGGCGACGGTGCGGAAACCCAGCTTGCGCGCGTACTGGATTCCCAGGTGCCCGAGACCGCCGATGGCGTGCACGGCGACGAGGTCCCCGCCGCGCGCCCCGCTGTTCCGGAGGGAGTTGAAGGTCGTGACGCCGGCGCAGAGCAGCGGCGCGGCGCCGGTCGAATCGAGCGCGTCGGGCACGGCGGCGAGCGCCTCCTGCGGCGCCACCATGTAGTCGGCGTATCCGCCGTCGTAGCTGAAGCCGCAGATGAGCCCGTTCCGGCAGAGGATGAAGTCTCCCGCGCGGCAGGCATCGCAGACGTTGTCGTGGCCACCGTGCCAGCCGACCCCGACCCGCTGGCCTGCCTTCCAGCCGGTCACGCCCTCGCCGACCGCGTCGATGCGGCCCACGACTTCGTGCCCGGGGACCCGCGGGTACGAGACGCCGGGGAAGTGACCTTCCCGGACGAACGCGTCCGAGTGACAGATGCCGCACGCCTCGACGGCGATCCGCACCTGTCCACGCCCCGCTTCGGGGAGCGGTCTCTCGACCAGCCTGAACGGCGATCCCGGCTTGGTGATCTCGACGGCTCTCATCGTCCTCGGCATGCGGACCCTCCTGTGTGCGACGTTCGATGCCGGTCGCACGTCGGAGGAGCCCGACATCTGTCGGACGGCTGTATCCAACCTCGGTCTTGTTTTAACCGCGCCGCCCGCTAGCATGTCCACGGGGGCGTTTCGGGCCGAAAGGAACGACCATGCGTACCGCGATCCTGATCGTCGTCACGTCCGCTTTCATCTCCGCCTGCGGAGGATCGGGTGGAGGAACGCCGTCAGGCCCTCTCGACGTCACCCTGACTGCGGCGGGGCCGAACCCGAAGCAGTTTTCTGCTCTGTCCCAGGCGACCTTGCGCTTCGTCAATAACGACGCCGTCAATCACCAGATCGGCTCCACCAACTGCCCGGGGGTCGCGACGCCGGTACTGACTCCCGGCGCCAACGCCACGGCGACGCTTCCGGCGGGCCCCAGGGACTGCGATTTCAGCGACACGCTCAACCCGTCCGCAGCCGCGTTCCAGGGAAGCATCAACATCCTGGCGCCCGGGAACGGGTACTGAGCGGTGCGCAAACTCGCGACCGTCTCCGCGCTCATCCTCGCGGGCTGCTCGGCGAGCACCGCGGGTCTCTCGCCGCTCGAATGGCAGAAGGTGCCCGGACCCGGGCCCAACGGCTCCGTGCTGGGATTCGGAGCCGCGGGGACGTTCGACGAACGCGGTAACTTCACCGTCCGGGCGTTCAAGGACGGAGACGTCTACAAGCTGTATTACGGCGGCGCCGACACGTTCGGAAGTTGCGCGGGCATCAACAGCGCGCACTGGCGCATCGGCCTGGCGCAATCCACCGACGGGGTGAATTGGACCCGCGTCCCGGGTGCCGAGAGAGGAGGGTCCATCCTCGACAACGGCGCCAGCGACAGGTTCGACTCGTACCTCACCTACCGGCCGTTCGTTCTCAAGGACGGCGCGATCTACCGCATGTGGTACAACGGCAGCACCCAACCGTTCAATTGTCCGACCGGCACGCTCGCCAACGACCGGCGCATCGGCTACGCCGAATCCCCCGACGGGATTCACTGGACGCGCTTGTACGACGGGCCAGGTCCGGACGGCAGCGTGCTTCCCCTCGGGCCGGCCGGATCGATCGACGCCCAGCAGGTCGGCTACGTCTGGGTCCTCAAGGACGGCGCCGAATACAAGATGTTCTACTCGGCGAACGACGCGCAGAACTTCTGGCGCGTGGCGCTGGCGGTCTCGAGCGATGCGCGCACCTGGACCAAGGTCCCGGGCAAGCTCACGGGAGGCGCCATCCTCGACCTGGGCACGCTGGGAACCTTCGATATCGCGTGCGCGTACCAGCCCACGGTGGTGAAGGAGCGCGATCAGCTGTACCGGATGTGGTACCGCGGTTGCCAGGCGCCGGGAGCTTTCGGCGGGCCGAGCCGGGGCGTCATCGGCTATGCGGAATCGAACGACGGCCTCACCTGGGTGAAGATCCCGCAGCCGGGCGGGTCGGGCGAGGCGGTCTCGCAGGGCGCGGGAAGCGCGTTCGACTCGGGCGGCCTCACCACGCCCTCGGTCTTCCTCGACGGCTCGACGTGGACCATGTACTACGCGGGATTCGACGCCGCCGGAGTTTTCCTCACCGGTCTGGCGCGCGCGCCAGCGCGATGAGACGGCCAGCCGTCGCCTGCCTGGTGCTCGCAGCGGCGGCGGGGGCGCGCGCGCAGACGATGCTCGACCAGGAAGAGCGCCTGATCGAGGTCCACTCGCTGCTGGTGGACATGGGATCGCTGAACGCGCCAGGGGCCTATCGCAACCGCGATCTCAGCCTCGGCGTCGAGGTCATCGTAATTCCGCCGATCGACGGCACGACGGGCGGCAAGCGTCAGATCACCGCCTCCGATCGGACGCCGATCTTCCCTCGGCTGCGGGTGGCGCTGGGGCTTCCCGCTCCGGAGGGCTTCCGCGCGTCGGTCGGAATCGCCTACATCCCGCCCATCCGGCTGGGAGACGTCAGCTCGCACTTCGCCGCGCTCGAGGCGGAGATGGCCTATGCGCCCGGCCCGCTCGCCGTCGCCCTGCACGGGCATGTCCTGCTTGCCCGTTCGATGGGCCCGGTCACCGAACCCGCCACGCGCGACACCTTGGACAATTTCGAGCTCGGCGCGAACGCAGCCGCCGGCTACCGCTTCGATTTCGCGCCCGGGAGCGTCACGCCATACGCGAGCATCGGCCTTACGCGGGCGGTGGGAATCTTCCGCGTCACGAGCGACGGATACGAGCTCACCAGCCGCACCACCAATCCCGTGCTCGGCGCGGGTGTACGGCTGCTCGCGAAGCAGGGCGTCGAGCTCGTGGCCGAGCTGACGGCCTTTCCCGGCCGCCTGGTACATCCCAGCTTCCGCGTCGCCTGGATGCCGGATTGGCTCTCGAGGCTTTGACTCCGCCCGGGTGCGCCTCTACACATCTGCCCGATGCCGACGCTCGAGGCGACGACCGCGCTCTTCTGCGTCGAGGCGTTCCGCGCGTTGGCCCGCAACAAGCTGAGGAGCGCGCTCGCCGCCGTGGCGATCATGATCGGAATCGCGGCGGTGGTTTGCGTCGTCGCCATTGGACGCGCGGGCTCGCGGCGGGCCGAGGAGCAGCTGCGCAGCCTGGGTGACAACTTCGTCTGGATCGAGGCGGGTTCCCGGGCGCCCAGCGGCGTGCGCACCGGGACGCACGGCACCACCAGCCTCACCCTCGACGACGCCGAGGCGATCCTGCGCGACGTGCCCCTGATGAAGCGGCTGACCCCGAACGTCGACGGGAGCTTGCAAGTCGTCTTCCGCGAGCGCAACTGGCGCACGCACTACCGCGGCGTCGGTCCCGACTACCTGGACATCAAACGATGGCAGGTGGCGGAAGGCGCGCCGTACACGGAAGAGGACGTCCGGCGCGTCTCGAGCGTTTGCCTCATCGGCGAGACGGTGCGGCAGCAGCTCTTTGGCGACGCCGATCCGGTCGGACAGGCGATCCGCGCCGGTTCACATCTCCTGACGGTCACCGGCGTGCTGGCGCGCAAAGGTCAGTCGGGGACTGGCCAGGACCAGGACGATACCGTCCTCCTGCCTTGGACGACCGCGCAGAAGAAGCTCCGCGGCCGCAACCAGACGTGGCTCGACGACATCGTCGGGTCCGCCGTTTCCCCCGAAGCTGTCAACCCCGCCATCGATCAGATCATCGCGCTCCTCCGGCAGAGGCATCGGATCCAGCGCGGCGAGGAGGACGACTTCAACGTCCGCCGCCCCGACGAGATCATCAAGGCGCAGATCGAGACCAGCCATACGCTCGCGGCGCTGCTCCTCGCCGTCGCCTCGATCGCCCTGGTGGTGGGCGGCATCGGCGTGATGAACGTGATGCTCGTTTCCGTCGCCGAGCGGACGCGCGAAATCGGGCTGCGGCTGGCGGTGGGAGCGACCGACGGCGCGGTACAGCTCCAGTTCCTCGGAGAAGCGATCCTGCTCACTCTGTTCGGCGGGGTCTTCGGGCTGCTGCTCGGCGCCACGGGATGCGCTGTCCTCGGCTACGTCCTGGGGTGGCAGGTGACGGTGCCGATCGGGGCGCTCGCGCTGGCGCCGGCGGTCTCGGTTGCAGTGGGCGTATTCTTCGGGTTCTATCCCGCGCGGCGGGCGGCGCGCCTCGACCCCATCGAGGCGCTGCGGCACGAATGATGCGCTACGACCCGGACGGCCATTCCTGCGAAGCGATGGGGATGGAGCCGGTCGAATAACCGGGCGGCGTCGTCTGCGATGCCTGGCGGCCCGGCGCTCAGCTTGCTCCGTCTACCGGCGTACGAGTGAGGACCGCGCTGGCCTCATCGCCCCGATGGTTGGCGATGCATAGATCTGCGCGGTCGAGGTGAACGAGCGCCTCCCGAGCGGGCGGTGGACAGGCTGTGCGTCTCCTGAATCACGCGGTGATCGCATTGCTCCTGATGACGGCGGCACCGATGGCGGCTGGCCGCGCTCAGACGAGCGCGCCATCGCGAACGTTCGGCCCCGATACCAACCGGACCGGACTCTTCACCGGGCCGGGCACGCCGCCGGGCGGGCTCTCGTGCGATGCTCCGCCAGCGCCGACGGCGAAGACGTGCAGCGGTTTTCTGGCGAGCTTCGACGGGACCCAGCTCGACGTGACGGTCAGGGTGCCGCAGAGCGCGACGGGCGGGACGGGGCCGCATCCGCTGGTCGTCTCGCTGCACGGATACGGCGGCAGCAAGAACAGCTCCGTGGGCGATGTCGACAAGCTCGCCGACACCGGTTTCACCGTGCTGCGCTATTCCGCGCGCGGCTTCGGAGATTCGTGGGGGCAGGTCAACCTCGCCGACCTGAACGTCGAGATCCGGGACCTGCGCAGCATGATCAGCCAGGTGACGAACGATCCCAGCCTGCAGGCCGACGCCGACGCGGTGGGCGTGTTCGGCGCGTCCTACGGCGGCATCCAGTCCTGGCTCGCCGCGGTCGAGCCGACGTTCACGGCCGATCCTGGAGGCGGTCAGGTGCGCATCCGCACCATCGTCCCGATCGTGCCGGCGACCGATCTGCTCTACTCGCTGCGCCCGAACGGCATCCCGCAAAATTCGATCGACGTCCCGGGCGGGTTCAAATCGAGCTTCACCGAAGGCCTGTTCTTCTCCGGCATCCGCAGATCTCCGGCGCGCCCGTATCCGAACTACCCCGATTATCTCTTCGTCTGGAATCAATACCTCCTCGGCACCGAGCCGAACGACGACCCGCCCATCGGATCGCAGATCGTCGACGCGGTCGCGGGCTATCGCTCGATCTGGTGGCAGAAACGGTTCTGGAAGCAGGTGATCCAGAACGCCGATCCGCAGAATCCGGATCGGCAGCCTCCCTTGCCCGTGTTCCAGATCCAAGGGTGGACGGACGACCTGTTCCCAGTGCCGGAGGCCCTGCGGATGTACCGGACGCTCCGCTCGATCGACGCCAGCTACCCGATCGCGCTCTATCTCGGCGACCTGGGACATCCGAGAGCGAGGAACAAGCAAGGCGAGGTCGATTTCGTGTCGGATCAGATCCGCCGGTGGTTCGAGTTCTATTTGAAGTGCAAAGGGGTGGCGTCGGCCACGTGCGTCCAGCCTGCCCTGGACGTACAGGCCGCCCTCACGCGCGTCCGCGATCAGCCGTTCAACCCGGGCGACGTCGTCCGCGTTCCCACCTACGACGACCTCGCGAACGGCTCCGTCGCGCACGATTTCCCCGGCGGTGAGATCCTCACCTACAATCCGGCGAACCCGAGCGGCGCGTTCTTCGATCCGCTGGTCATGGCGGGCGCCGAGTCGCTGCAACCCAGCCCGCCGCCGCCACCGCCCGACGCGATCCCGGGAGACGTGGCGCGCTACGAGGTGCGAGTCGCCGACCTGGCCAACGGCTCGGCGCTGCTCATCGCGGGGCAACCCGCGGTGACGGTCTCGATCTCGACCACGGCGTCTCGCGAGCAGCTGAACGTTCGCCTCTTCGACGTCGAGGCCGACGGTACCGAGCACCTGGTCACGCGAGGGACCTTCACCGTCGATACCGGAAATCCTCTCCAGCCGATCGGGCACCGGAAGCTGACGATCACCTCCTACGGCAACCTCTGGGAAGCCGCTCAGGCCGACGTCCTCCGCCTCGAGATCACCAACGTGGACAGTCCGTACATCGAGCCGAGCCGCGTCCCGTCGCTGACGAGGCTCGGCAAGGTGGAGCTCGCGATTCCCGTGCGCCGCTAGCCATCGGCCGGCGCGCCGATCGTCACGTCTTCTTGTGTGCCGCCATGCGGCGCTTCATCTCTTCGGGCGAGACGTCCTCGACGTGCGTCCCGATCCACCAGTGATTGCCCCACTTGTCGATGACGCCGCCCATGCGGTCGCCATAGAACATGTTCTCGGGTGGGCGCTCGATCTTGGCGCCGGCGGCGACTGCCGTCTTGAAGACCGAGTCGACGTCGTTCACGTAGAGCATCCCGTTGAACTGCCGGACTGGATGCTCGGGACCAGGGTCCGCCAGCATCACCATCGAATTCCCGATCCGCACCTCGGCGTGGCCGATCTTCCCGCCCGGTGCAGGCATCCGGAGCGCCTCCTCCGCGCCGAAGGCCTTCTTGAGGAACTCGATGAACTCGGCTGCACCGTCGACCACGTAGTACGCCGTGTAGGTGCTGTATCCGTCGGGAATCGGTTTCACCGCCATGTCGTCTCCTCGTGCGGCACGCGCGCCGCCGGCGACCTTGTAGCGCGGACCGCAGCCGGAGGTAAGCCCGCGCGGGTTGCAGCTCGGTTCACATGCGGTCGAGGCTCGCCACGCGGGTCAGCACGTTCACGAACAAGCGATCCATCGACTTCGCCGCCGCCGCTCCCAGCCGCTCGCGCAACGAGCGGACCCTCTCGAAGCTCACCTGGTAGAGGTTCGCGACCGCCGCGCGATCGACCAGATATTCGTCGCTCGTGCGCAGCTCGTCGACCAGGCCGAGATCCAGTCCGCGCCGCGCGAGCCAGTGCTCGCCGGTCGATACTCGTTCCAGATCGAGCTTCGGGCGGTGCACCTTGACGAACTCCTTGAAGAGCAGGTGCGTGTCTTCGAGCTCCTCCTGGAACTTCTTGCGGCCCCTCTCGGTGATCTCGCCGAAAACGCTGACCGTCCGCTTGAACTCGCCTGCGGTCATCTCCTGGAAGTCGACGTCGTGTTTCTCGAGGAGACGGTGGAAGTTCGGCACCTGCGCGACGACTCCGATCGATCCGATGATCGCGAAGGGGGCGGCGACGATGGTGTCCGCGACGCAAGCCATCATGTATCCGCCGCTCGCCGCGATGCGATCGATGCAGACGGTCAGCTTGATCGCCTTCTCCCGCACCCGGATCAACTGTGCTGCCGCCAGGCCGTAGTGGGGAACGGCGCCGCCGGCGCTCTCGAGGCGGATCACCACTTCGTCTCCTTTGCCGGCGACCGCGGTGATCGCCGTGACCTCCTCGCGCAGGTTTCTCACGGCCGTCGCGAAGAGGTCACCTTTGAACTCGACGACGAACACGTTCGGCCTCGCACCGGTCCGTGGCGCCTCCAGCTTCTTGCGGCTCTTGCGCAGCTTCCGGAGCTCGCTCTTGCGCATGGTGTTCCGGCGCAAAGCATCGCCGAGGGCCTCGATCTGGCGGTTGAGCCGCTTGACGCGCAGCCACGAGGCGGGGGGCCGCCTGCGGCGGAGCACGGCAACGCAGAACAAGAGGGTGACTGCGATCGTCGCGAAGACGATGAAACCCTTCGCCGCGAACCCGAGTGCATCGTGGAGGATGTCCATGGAACGCCTTGTACCCTGGACGACCGCGGCCGTTCATCGACGATCGCGAGACATGGTCACGACGCTCGCCTCACGGCCGCCTTGACCGAGGCGAGGCCCACGATGCGACCTATATGCGCGGGATGCTCGAGCTCGTCGAGGAGGAAGTCCGCGACGTCGGCGCGGCTGATCGTGAGACCTGCGCCCCGAGGCATCCGGCCGTCAGCGACCCCGTAAGCCCGCGTGAGCACCCCGTTCGTCAGCCGGGGCGGTCGCGCGATGGTCCAGTCGAGCCCGCTCGCGCGCACGATGCGCTCCATCTCGGCGGAATCGTTCGCGACGTTTCGCAGGAACGTCCGGCGTGCGATCGCGCACGCTCCCTGAACTACGTCCTCGGCGCGAGCCATCTCTCCCAACATCCGGTACGCCAGGGCGAGGAGCGCGGGTCGATGCGATTCGAACGTCGCGGAGCTGTCGTCCATGATTCTCCCTCGGCTACCAGACGACGGACGTAGCCCGGGCGTGATGGAGAGACGGACTCCGGGCCACGAAAGACAGGCGGCGCTCCGGTCGCAAGGCTGAGCCCCGAGCAGCGGGGTTATCCGAAAGACGTACGAACCTCAGCGGATGGCACGCCGGCCGCTTTTTCCTAGCGTTTTACTGCGCTTTATTTGCGCAACTTTCCGTTGGGAGTGAACATGGTATCCGTCGCCCGCGGCAACCTGGTCATTGCGGCCGCGCTCTGCGCCTTCGGCGCGGCCTGCAGCAGCTCGAGCAACGCACCGTCGGCCTCCGCCGCCCCGGGCGCAAACAATCCGCCGGCCAACCCGCCGGCCGCGCCGCCCGCCAATCCGCCGCCCGAGGACGATGCGAAGAAGGCGGCGGACAACTTCATCGACGAGGGTCGCCAGACCTTCCGGTTCGAGACCTTCGGCGACGAAGCGTTCTGGGGAGATACGCTCAAGCTCCACCAAGCCATCGCCGGCAGTGCGCACGGCGGAGTGGGCCCTGGCGTGAGCCCGAAGACCGCCCTCTCCGTCGGTCTCAAGGTCGACGCGGACGTGCTTCCCGGGAACGTCGTCGCGGGGATCAAGAACGGGAGCGTGAACCTCGACGATCCCGCCGTGACCCTGACGCTGTTCGATCTGAAGGCCGTGGTGGGCGTGACCGGGTTCTCCGACGGCAAAGGAGGGCTGCGAGCCGTCGGTATCCAGTGCGCGCTCTGCCACTCGACCGTGGACGACTCCGTGGCGCCCGGGATCGGGCGCCGGCGCGACGGCTGGGCCAACCGCGACTTGAACGTCGGCGCGATCGTCAATCTCTCGCCGGACCTGTCGGCGGTGACCAAGCTGCTCGGCGTCGACGAGGCGACCGTCCGCAAGGTGCTCGCGAGCTGGGGGCCGGGGAAGTTCGACGCCGAGGTCTTCCTCGACGGGAAGGCGCTGCGGCCCGACGGCAAGTCCGCAGCGACGCTCATCCCGCCCGCCTTCGGCCTCGCCGGCGTGAACCTGCACACCTGGACGGGATGGGGCTCGGTGACCTATTGGAACGCCTTCGTCGCCAATCTCGAGATGCACGGCAAGGGAACGTTCTTCGACCCGCGGCTGAACGACGCGACCCAGTTCCCCGTCGCGGCGAAGGCCGGCTTCGGAAACGTCCGCAGCGACTCCGACCTGATCACGCCCAAGCTCGCGGCCCTCCACTTCTACCAGCTGGCGCTCGTCGCCCCCACGCCGCCGTCGGGGAGCTTCAACGCCGACGCGGCAGGGCGCGGAAAGGGCGTGTTCAACGGGCCGGCGAAATGCGCGAGCTGCCACGTGCCGCCGCTTTTCACCGAGCCGGGCTGGAACATGCATCCGGCGGGCGAGATCGGGATCGACGATTTCCAGGCGAACCGCGCGCCCGACAAGCGCTATCGCACCGCCCCGCTGCGGGGACTGTTCACCCATGCGAAGGGCGGCTTCTATCATGACGGCCGTTTCGCCACCCTCGAGGAGGTCGTTGCGCACTACGACAGCGCGCTCAAGACCGGGCTCACGGCGGCGCAGAAGAGCGACCTGGTCGAGTACCTGAAGTCGCTGTAGCGGAGTCGCACGGCGGAACGGACGCGACGGATGGCCGGGAGCTATGACTTCCACCTGGCATTCGCCAGCACCACTGACGTCTCGATCTGCCGCTCGGGGATGCTCCAGTATTTTCGCAGCAGCCGCTCCGTTTCAGGACGCGAGAGAATCCGGTAGCCGTTCTTCTCGTAGAAGCGTATCGCCCAGCTGGCCGCGCTCCAGGTTCCGATCAAGATCGCCTTGCCGGTCATGCCTTCGAGTCGCCTCAACAGCTCCTCACCGATGCCTTTGCGGCGATGCGCGGTCCGCACGTAGGCGTGCCGGATGAGGCTGACTTCGCCGCGGTCCTGAATGCCCATCAGGCCGACGAGCTCACCGCCCGCTTCGTAGCCCCAGAAGACGATTCCATCCCGGATGCCCTGCTCCAGCTCGTCGAGCCGCATGTAAGGCTCGTGCCAGCAGTCGGCCGGGATGATGCCTTGGTAGGCCTGCGCTGCGTCATTCACGATCGAGAAGAGCGCCCGCAGGTCCGCGGGCCCGCAGGGACGGATGGTGGTCGCGCGCCGATTGTCCGGGTCTTCGTGCATGCTCCAAGACTACTCCCTGCACAGGTTTGGCTCGCAGTCCCCTCCGTCTGTCGAATCTGGCTTGGTGTCCGCCTGGAGGCCGCCCATGCACTCCCGACGTCAGCTTCGTGGCGAGCTGCGCGCGCTCGGCGTGTCGCCGGGCGACGTCGTCATGGTTCACGCGTCAGTCCGCGCCGTCGGCGAAGTCGCGGGAGGGCCGGACGAGATCCATCTGGCGCTGAAGGATGCGGTCACCGACGAGGGAACGTTGCTCATGTACGCGAGCTGCCCGCGCTACGTGGACGAAGTGGGCCGCGGGAACCTCTCCGCACGCGAGGAAGCGGAGATCCTCGAGAAGCTGCCCGCCTACGATCCGGAGACTGCCCGGGCCAGCCGTGAGAACGGCGTGCTGGTCGAGTTCTTGCGCACCTATCCGGGATCGCGCGTGAACCACCACGCCGCCCGCTTCGTCGCGTGGGGACGCCGGGCGGAGCACCTGTTCTCGCATCAGCCCTGGGACTACGCGTTCGGGCGGGGCTCGGCCCTCGATCGATTCGTCGGGCTCGACGGCAAGATTCTCCTGCTGGGGTCGGATCACGACACGGTGACGTTCCTGCACTACGTGGAGCACGTCGCGGACGTCCGGGACAAGCGCGTCGCGCGCTTCAAGGTCCCAGTCGTCGAGAACGGCGAACGCGTCTGGCGCGAGATGGAGGAGTTCGACACCTCGGACGCGGGAGCCCACGCCAACTGGCCCGATCGATTCTTCAGCCTGCTCGTGGACGGATATCTAGCGGCCACTGCGAACCAGGGCGGTCGCGTGGGGAACGCATGGTCGCACCTGCTTGGCGCTCGCCGCCTGCTCGCCTTTGCGCAGCCCGTGATGGAGCGCGTTGCGCTCGATCCCGCCGCGGCGAGATAGCGCTACTGCGCACTCAGCTCGGCCAGCTCCATTAGCTGCACGCGCCGTGCCGCGCCGGCGGGTAGGTGGCACGGGATTGCGTATGGTGTCCCCGGATCTCTATGGCTTGGTCTTCAACTTGGAATCGTTTTCCTTCAGGAACGCCCGAATTTCGTCCGCCATGTCGAGAAGCTTCGCCCACTGCTCCTTGTAGAGCGTGACGGGAAAACGACCCAGACCGTAGAGCGAGACGCCTCCCTTCTCGCTCACCTTCAGCGAGATGGCCCGGCTCGCGCGCGTCTTCAGGCTCTCGTTCTCGGCCTTGAGACGCTCCAGTTCCGCCTTCATCTCTTGGTCATCCATTTCGTGCCCTCCAACGGCAGACTGTCCAGTGTCCCCGCCCGTGGTCAAGCGCTCGGGCAGTCGACTTTCGTCAGCGCCCTGAACTACCATCCGCCGGAGCCGATCGCGTTGGCATGCGCTCGCGCCGCGTCTTTCTGGGAGATGACGATGCGCAAGAACCTGGCTTTGTCGTTGATTGCGGCTGCCCTGCTCTGTGCGGCGCTTCCGACGTGGGGCGAGGAGCTACCCGAGGGAGAGGGCAAGGAAATGGTCGCGTCCACTTGTACGGGTTGCCACACGTTTGCCAGCCGCGTCGGTGCCGGATACACGGCCGACGGCTGGCATACGGTGATGCGGATGATGCTCAACCACGGCGTGCCGATTCCGCCGGGACAGCTAGGCACGATCACCGAGTACTTGATCAAGAACTTTCCGGAAAAACCCAAGCCGGTGGGCGTCGTGGTCCCGGGCCCGGCCAAGGTGTCGATGCAGGAATGGCAGGTGCCCACGCCGGGGTCGCGGCCGCACGATCCGCTGGCTGCCAGGGACGGATCGCTCTGGTACACGGGCCAGATGGCCAACGTGCTCGGCAGGATCGATCCGAAGAGCGGCAAGATCAGGGAATATCCGCTCAAGACGCCGCACTCCGGACCTCACGGTCTGGACGAGGACCAGCGCGGCAACATCTGGTACACCGGGAATACCGGAGCGTTGATCGGCAAGCTCGACCCGAAGACGGGCGCGGTCACCGAGTACAACCTCCCGGATCCGAACGCTCAAGACCCGCACACGCTGATCTTCGACCGCAGCGGCGTCCTGTGGTTCACCGTCCAGAATGCCAACCGGGTAGGGCGGCTCGACCCGAAGACCGGCGACATCAAGCTGCTCACGCCGCCTTCGCCCAGGTCGCGCCCCTATGGCATGGCGTCGAATTCGAAGGGCACGGTGTTCTTCGTCGAATTCGGCACCAACAGGGTGGGGAGCGTCGATCCGGGGACGCTGGAAATTCGCGAGTTCCCGTTGCCCGATCCGGCATCGCGCCCGCGGCGCATCGCGATCACCAGCGACGACATCGTCTGGTATACCGATTTTTCGCGCGGTTATCTGGGGCGACTCGATCCCTCGACGGGCCAGGTGACCGAATGGCAATCTCCCAGCGGACCCAAGTCGGAGCCCTACGGCATCTCGGCCATCAAGGACGTCATCTGGTACAGCGAGTCGGGGTCGACGCCGAATACCGTCGTACGCTTCGATCCCAGAAGCACGAAGTTCCAGAGCTGGGCGATCCCCGGCGGCGGCAACATCGTGCGCAACACGTCGGTGACGAGCGACGGCAACTTCGTCCTGGCCAACAGCCTGGTCAATGGCGTGACACTGGTCAGGATATCCAAATGAGATGACCGCCATGAAACGGATTGTGCTTTCGATCGTCGCACGTGAATGAACCTGCAAGTCCACGCGCAGTGATGCGAGGAGTGGGGCGTCGGCTACGCCGGCGACACCACGTCGCGCTTTGAACGCGCTGGTCGCATCCTCGTTGCAACGATGCCCGTGAGGTCCTGCCCGAACCGCTCACTGAACCCGGCAACGAAGGCCAGGGCCATTGCGAAATACACGAGTGTCGGTTCGGGAAGATTGATGAGCCGCGCCTCGACCAGGACGAGCGCGAAGGCGGCGAACAACGCGCCAATCAACGGTTTGAACAGGCCTGTCAAGAAGAGCGTCAGCGGCGGTGCGTGGACCGAGTCGAAGCTCCGCAGGCGCACCATGATGCTGGTAACCGCTCCAAACGCTCCGAAGCAGCAGACGAGGACCAGGAAATCTGCGTCCATCCTATCGGGGTGCTCATCGGCGAAATGCATGTACGTCGACCAGATCAAAGCGGGAACGAGAAGAAGCGACGTGATGACCAGACCGAATACGACACGTGTCGTGGGAAGGGCATTGAGGAAACGCCCACCGAACCTCTTTTCCCACATGTGCTCTTCGAATTTCATTCGCAGGCCACGAGCCAGCTCGAGCTTCGGCGTGTCGGCGAGGAGGGCATCGATCGCGATTTCGAATTGGCACAGGCAGAGTGAGTTGCTGCCATTCGCTTCGGGAACGAGGCCGAGAAGGGTTGCGAGCTCGATCTGCACCACCTCGGGTAATTCCGAACCGAGCTTGGCCCGAATCTTCTCGGCCAGTTCGGTGAGAACGGCAGACCGATCCGGTTCGTCGACACCCGTCCTCGGCTCTTGAACCAGTTGCACCGCCGCTCCCTGGAACGGCGCATTCGATGCGGCTTCCTGGATGGCCTCGGCCGCGACGGTCAAGGCGGGCCTGGTGGATCCTTCGGCCCATTCTGCTTCAGGTTGCATGTGAATCTCCTCTTTCGCCTTGGCGGAAGGGTGGCCTGCACATCGAGACCAAGCCAGCAGTGAACGGGAGCGCTCGCGGAACGCGCAGTGCAAGCGTCCTGCCATCGACGATTGAGCACCACAGCCAGCGATGGCTGTGGAACGCAGCTGCGGCACGGATTGCAGCGCTGTTGCGGCGTCTGGCGCCACTGTGGCGCCACACGCTGATGCTTGGAGTTTCGCACCGGCCGCTCTTGACAGGGAATCCGGGCGCTCCCACAGTGCCGCGCCGATCTCCGCACGTTCGGCGAGATCGGAAGGAGGACCCAATGAAGCGTCTGGCGCTCTTGTGCGCCGTCGTTGGAGCCGCCGCGTTCGCCCAGGTGACGGTGCTCCACTCGGCGCAGGGTTCGGGTCACATCCGCTTCGGAAACAATCGCGAGTTCATCACCTTCAGCGCAGTCCAGCACTCCGACGGTGCCATCACCGGAACCGCCACCGTTCACGACGTCAGCGCGGGAGTGACGGCGCAGATCGACGTGAATTGCCTGAACGTCATTGGCAACACGGCGACGATTAGCGGTGTCGTCACCCGCTCGACGGAGCCGGCCTTGCAGGGCTTCGAGGGAATCTTCCAGGTCGTCGATGGCGGTGAGGGCAAGGAATCGGTGGATTTGATGAGCCTCGCGAACTTCTTTGCCGTCGGTACGGGGACCGACTGCACCGTGCCCGGAGAGTTTGATCTGGTCCCGGTGGAGCAGGGAAACATCCAGGTCCAATGAAGCGAGGCGAGCGGATCGTCCGCAGGCCGTTCGCCACAGGCAACAGCGTGTCTCGCTAACGAACGAGCTGGCGGCCGCTGGGCCGCCCGGTACGCGCAGCCACCGAATTGCGGGATTGCGGCCGCGGAAGCCCGTGGTAGTTGTTTCGGCCCTCGCCCCTGATCCGGGCCTTCTTCGGAGGACACGTGCGATTTCTGCTCGCTGCATTGCTGGTGTCCGGCGTGGCAAACGCCAACACCATCGCCTTCACCGGCACCTATGCCGGAGCCAGCACGACGAGGTCTACCTGCGCCACGACGTACAACATCAGCGGGCAGGAGCCGTCGGCGGCAGGCACCTACCCGGTCTTCATCTATCTGGTCGGGACGTCGGAGACGTACACCAACGCGGCCGCCACCGCCGCTGTGCAGGGCATGGCGGACCGCGGCTTCGTCGCCGCGACGCTCGGGTACGCGAGCTCGCAATTCGGCAATTGCGCTGCGATCGCGGGGAAAGCGAAGTGCGTCTTCGACCCGACTTCGGCGAAAAGCGCGGTCAGCGCGCTTTGCGCCCGCGCCAAGGCTGAGTGCAACAAGGGAATCGCGGTGGCCGGTTTCAGCCAGGGGTCCATCATGGCCATGCTCGCGAAGAACACGGACGCGCGGGTGCGCGCCGTCTACGGGATGGGCGCGGGCGTGAAGTATTCGATCTACGATCTGTCGAGCTGTGTCGCAAACGGCACGCGGTCACTGACGAGCGATCACCTGCGCGCCGTCGACGGCGAGGTCGACATGTTCCTGGGCCCCTCGCAGTCGGGCGTGCAGTCGCAACTCCAGCAGCTGACCGGATCCACCTGTCCTGCCGGAAGCTACGCCTGCACGCAGGCGAACGGCAGCGGCTGGCAGATCGTGCAGAACGCGCAGGTGCAGGACGGCAGCGCCGACCATTGCTACATGCGTGATGGCGGCACCGACTGCACGGCCAGCCAGAACACCTCCGATGCGGGGTGGCTGAACGGCACCGCGAGCTGGGCACTGAGCCCGAGCCTCGACTGGCTGGCGAGCTTCGCAGGCCCTTGAAGCCGGATCCCAGACCGGATCGGTGGTAGAGATCCGGGATGCGAGCGAACCGACCGGACCAAGCAGAGGTGACGTTCGATCGAGGATCCCATGGACGGTGAGCCCTGCCGTCTGTGCGGTGGGGACGGGCGCATCGGCAACGCCCTGGGCCACAGCTCGGCAACCTGTCCCGGCTGCCATGGCTCTGGTCGACGAGCGGATACGTCGTCCGGATTCCACGACGTCACGAAGACGAAGCCGTCGCATTACCGCTCCGAGGTCGCGACTCCCAAGGGCCCAAAGGGCCCGGCGACGTCAGAAGGTGTGCAGCTCGCCCTCGAAGTAAGCGCCAGCGTGGTCCTGGCCGCGGACGCGAAAGCGCGGCTGCTATCGGAGATCGTGAATCACGAGAGCACGCACGGACGATGCACCAAGACCTTCATCAAGAAGATTCGCAAGCAGACTAGACCGGGGCAATGAGTTCGGGGAATCTCCGCAGCTGCTAGGGTCCGCCGCATGAACCTGCTCGCTTGCCTCCTGCTGCTGGCTGCCGCTCCCGGAACCGAAGACGCCCGCTTCGAGGCGTTCGCGCAGAAGTACGTCCAGGAGCTTCTCGACCGCGAACCGGAGACCGCGACCCGGCTTGGTGAGCATCGCAACGACGCGCGGCTCAACGATTACAGCGCGCAGGGAGTGGAGCGCGATCTGGCGGCGGCCAAGGGCGGACTCGCGGAGCTGGCGCGCATCGATTCGACGACACTTTCCCCCGAGGACGCGGTCGATTACCGCATCCTGAAGAACCGGCTCGAGTCGGAGGTGTACGAGCTGCGGACGCTGCGCGACTGGCAGTGGAACCCGCTCAACTACAACGTGGGCCGCGCGATCTACGCGCTGGTCGCCCGCGAGTTCGCCCCGCCGGAGCAGCGACTGCGGTCGGTCATCGGCCGCCTGAACGGAGTTCCGGCGGTCGTCGCGGCGGCAAAGGCGAATCTGAAGAATCCGCCCAGGGTGCATACCGAGACGGCCATCCAACAGAACAAGGGGACGACGAATCTCGTCAAGGAGCAGATCGAACCTCTGGTGAAGCAGGCACCGGCGCTGGAGAAGGAGTTCCGGACGGCGCAGTCGGCGGCACTCGAGGCACTCGCGGACTACCAGCAGTGGCTGGAGAAGGATCTCCTGACGCGCTCGAACGGGGACTTCCGCCTCGGGGACGAGAAGTTCCGCAAGAAGCTGCGGTTCGCGCTCGACTCCGATCTCTCGAAAGAGGAGATCCTCCGCCGGGCGGAAGCCGATCTGAAGTCGACGCGGTCGGCGATGTACCACACCGCCGTGCAGCTCTGGCCAAAGCGGTTCCCGGACAAGCCGGTGCCGCTCGATCAGGCGGTCGCGATCAAGGCCGTGCTCGACGAGGCGGCGAAGAAGCACCCGACCAACGAGACGATCATCCCGCAGGCGACGAGGACGCTGGCGGAGACCACCGCGTTCGTGAAGGAGAAGCGCTTCGTCACCGTGTACGACGAGCCGCTCGAGATCGTCCCTACGCCCGAGTTCCAGCGCGGGGTGGCGGTCGCGTCTTGCAGCCCGGCCGGCCCGCTGGAGAAGAACAGGAAGACCTTCTATTACATTTCGCCTACGCCTGAGGACTGGCCTCGAGAGCGCGTGGAGTCGTTCTTCCGCGAGTACAACGATTCCATGCTGCAGGACTTGACCATCCACGAGGCGATGCCTGGACACTATCTCCAGCTGGCGCACGCGAACCGCTTCCGGGCGCCGACGCTGGTGCGCGCGGTGGTCTTTTCCGGCACCTTCGTGGAGGGCTGGGCGACTTACGCGGAGCAATTGATGGCGGACGCCGGATACGGAGGACCCGAAGTGCGCATGCAGCAGCTCAAGATGCGCCTGCGGATGATTCTCAATGCCATCATCGATCAGAAGATCCACACCGAGGGCATGAGCGAGCAGGAAGCGATCGCGAGGATGAAGAACGACGCTTTCCAGGAGGACGGTGAAGCCGTGGGGAAGTGGAAGCGCGCCAGGCTCAGCTCGACCCAGCTCTCCACCTACTACGTGGGCAATGCGGAGATGAACGACATTCGCGCCGCATGGGAGAAGAACCACGGCAAGTACCCCGACCTGCGCTCGCTGCACGACGCCATGCTTTCCTTCGGCAACGCCGCACCCAAGTACGTCAGGGAACGCCTGGGAATGTAGTGTCCAGCCCGATCAGTACTGCGAGCCATCCTTGTGCACGAACTTCCACTTTCCATCCACCATCGCTGCCTTGAGGTCGTCGTCCGGGTAGCTGCCTTCATCGCCAGGCGTTCTGTCTCCCACTTCGAGGTAGATGACCTCTTCCTCGGTTTCGTTGATCAATCGGTGGCCGTTGCCAGTACCCGCCTTGAACCCAGCACACATGCCCGGCGAGAGCCTCGTTCGACCTTCGTCGGTATGAAGCGTCGGATGGCCCTGCAAGATGTACACGAACTCGTCTTGCTTGGTGTGAGCGTGGCGCAGCGCCGACACCGCCCGGGGAGCAAGCCGCGTCAGATTCACCCCGAAGTTCGTGAGACCAAACAAGTCGCCCAACGGTTGCTTTCGCCTACCGGCCATTTGGGATGCGAACGGCTCGGGGTAGTTCGACGCCTTCGTTCTGAGGGGCGCTTCGTCTGCGACGATAGCAAGACGGTATGTTGGAGTTGCCATCGCGGTCAGCCTAGCAGAACGCGGCACCCCCGGGTCGCCTGGACACCCATCAGAACGCGTACGACGATCCCGCCGTTCGGAGGCACGACGCCGTTCAGCCGCTCGCTGGCGTGGAAAGGGACCACACGCGCGTCAGGTGCCGATCCGGACCAGCTCGATGAGCGGCGCATCCGCCGCTCGCTCCTCGCCGAGGTCCACCAGACACTCCAGCGTCCAGTCGGCGCTGTCGACTTCGCTCAGCGCCTCGGCCTGAGCGGAACCGTCCGGATCGGCCGCGAGCGCCTCGTGCGCAGTCAACGCCCTCGGAGGTGGGCCGAAGCGCTGCTGCGCGCGCCATGCCTTGGGACCGTCCTCTGTCAGGACCGTCCGGTCCGGGCGGCGCGCGCGCGGGGTCAAGTCGACGGTGGCGTGCGCGGCGAAGTAAGGCGCAACCTCCCGCGCGAGGCGCTCGGGAGACCACGGCTCGGCGCCGTCCCGCGCGAAGATCGCCCGCAGCGCCTCCTCCCAGTCTTTCTTCGCCAGCGCGGCAAGCAGCCGGTGCAGCTCGCTGCGCACACGCGCCACCCGGCGCCTCGGATCGCGCAGCAACATCTCCGTCTCGTCCTGCGGACGCGCCGGAGCCACGCTCGTAGCGCCAGGTCGCGCGAGCCGCGGGGAGGCAGGGTCCATCATCGCTTCCCACTCGTCGAGCAAGCTCGAGTCCACGCCGCGCACGATGTGCCTGAGATGGGCGATGATCTCCTCGAGCTCCTCGTCGCGCGCCTCCTCCGGCACGCTCTGGACCAGCGTCTTGTACGCGTCGGTCAGGTAGCGCAGGAGCTGTCCCTCGCTGCGCTGGAGCGACAGGTCGCGCACGTACTCGTTGAAGGTCGCAAATGTCTCGAACATCTCCCGCGCGACGCTCTTGGGCCGGATGTTCTCCGCGCCGACCCACGGATGCGCGTCGGCGAAGGCGTTGAACGTGTCGTAGACGAAGTCGCGCAGCGGCTTGGGGTGCTCCACCTTCTCCAACTCGGCCATGCGGTCGGCATAGTCCATGCCACGCGCCTTCATCTCGGCGATCGCTTCCCCCTTGGCGCGGTCGAGCTGCGCCCAGAGGACCGACTGCGGATCTTCCAGGATGCTCTCCACCAGCGTGAGCACGTCGCGGGCATACGTCTCGACGGCGCGGTCGAGGCGCGGCAAGGTGTCGTAGAGCCAGAGCGCCAGGGTGTGGTTGAGCGAGAAGTCCTCTTGCAAGTGCGCGCCGACCCGCAGGTGCGGCGCGAGCCACTCGCTGCCGCGCACCAGCTCGACGACACCTGCCTTGCGCAGCGTGCGCAGCTTCTCGGCCGCGCCGCGCAGGTGGAGCCGCTTGTTGCCTTCGTGCCCATGGCTCTTGCGGATGAGCTGGACCAATCGCGCGTATCCCTGCGGCCCACGGCCGTCGCGCGCGCTCGTCTCCTGCTCGGCCTGCAGCAGGTGGAGGATCATCCCGTGCGTGACCTGGAAGCGGCTCTCCAGTGGCTCGGGCGGCTTCTCCTGCAGGCGCTCGAAGGTCGCCTTGTCATACGGCACATATCCTTTCTGCGGCGGCTGCTTCTTCTGCACTTTCCTGCCCTGCGCGGCCTTTGCCTCGAGCTTCTTGTTCTCGATGACGTGCTCGGGCGCTTGCGCGACCACGTAGCCGCGGACGTCGAATCCCTTGCGCCCCGCCCGTCCGGCGATCTGGCGGAATTCCCGGACGGAGAGCAGCCCGAGCTTCTCGCCATCGAACTTGAACAGCTGCGTGAAGAGGACGGTGCGGATGGGAATGTTGACCCCCACCCCGAGCGTATCGGTGCCGCTGACGACGTGGAGCAGCCCCTGCTGCGCCAACTTCTCCACCAGCAGCCGATACCTGGGCAACAGCCCGCCATGGTGCACGCCGATTCCGTGGCGGAGGAACTTCAAGAACTCCTTTCCGTACGGAGTCTCGAAGCGGATGCCCTCGGTGGCGGCCTTCAGCGCCTCCTTCTCCTCCTTGCTGGAGAAGTCCGAGGACATGAGGTCCTGCGCCCGCTCGGCGGCCGCGCGCTGGCTGAAGTTGACGAGGTAGACGGGCGCGCGCGCGCGCTCCACAAGGTCTTCCAGCGTTTCGTGCAGCGGCGATTCGCGCCACTCGAACTCGAGCGGGACCGGCCGGACGGCGCTCGCGACGTGCGCGCTCTCGCGGCTCGTCGCCATCTCGAGCGCCTTCTCGATCGTGCTCGTATCGCCGAGCGTCGCGCTCATGAGCAGGAATTGGGTGCCCGGCAAGGCGAGGAGGGGCAACTGCCACGCCACGCCGCGCTCCTTGTCGGCGTAGTAGTGGAACTCGTCCATGACGACGGAGTCGGCGCGGAGCTTGGGGTCGCGCAGCACGCGGTTCATCAGCACCTCCGCCGTGCAGCAGAGCACCGGCGCCTCGGCATTCACCGCTCCGTCGCCGGTGAGCAGACCGATGCGCTTCGCTCCGAACGCGTCGCAGAGCTGGAAGAACTTCTCGTTGACGAGCGCCTTGGTGGGCGCGGTGTAGACGCTGATCTGCCCGCGGCAGAGAGAGGAGAAATGGAGCGCCTGCGCGACCAGCGACTTGCCCGAGCCGGTCGGAGTCCCGAGCACCACGTGCTTGCCGGCGAGCAGCTCGAGGATCGCCTCCTCCTGCGCCGGGTACAGCTCGATTCCCTGCGCGCTGGCCGCCGCGACGAAGCGCGAAAGGACCTCGTCGGGCGCGAGCGGAGGAGAGCCAGGCTCGGGGAGCTGGAACTCGAGCGGGGAAGGCATCGTCGCGGCGATGGTAACCGATACGGCTCTGGCGACCGAGGCACCTTCACCGCTCGGATCCGCGATGCCGAGCCATCGGAACCGTTGCGTCCGGCATCTGGCACGTTGCGTGGTAAAAGGCGCCCGTGAAGAAGTCGCGAGCAGGATGTGGCCATGGCTGACGTGCCCGAGCCGCGGACGTTCTGGCAGAAGTGCAGCGTGTGCAAGAAGGCGATCGCCTTCGGCGGGCAGTACTTGAAGTGCGTGGTCTCGACGTGCAACCGGAAACGGTTCCAGCTCTACTTCTGCTCGGCCGAGTGCTGGGACGCGCACAACCCGGATCAGAATCATCGGAATCCGGCTTACACGGAGCACATCGCGCCGAAGGCCTGACGATCTCGCGCGAACGTCACGGGGAAGTGGACCGCGGGCCGTCGACTGGACCCGGCCTGGATGGGCGTGACTGCGACGCTGCTGGTGGACGGCAAGGTGCTTCTCTTCGGAGGCGAGGATGGTCAGGGATTTCCCCGCCGCGTGTTCGAGTGACCGCGCCTACGCCGTGACGCTCACGCCGGGACCTTCGTGGGCACGCCGCGTTCGAGAATCGTTCGTCCATGACCCGCCGGGTATCCCCGGCGGCGATCGGCTTCATCGATGTGCACCCGCGGGCGCGCGCGGCCTAGCCAGCTCGCGATCGCGCGCAGAAGCTCGCCAAGGCCGGACAGCTCTGCCTCGAACTCCAGCGCCGTGATGTGCTCGCCGTCGAAAAATCGCTGCAGGGCGTACGGATGAACGTCGGGTCCATTGAAACCGCCTTCGCACGTCGTGGCGGTCTCGATGCCGGCGGCGGCCAGCGCTGGAAACAGGTCTTCTGACCAGAATCCGCTCGGATAACACAGATGCACGAGCGGCTGGTCGACGAGCGTCGCGAGCGCCCTGCGGTTCTCCTCGACCTCGGAGCGGGCCTGCAGGGGATCATCGGGGAATCGGTGCCGATGCGTATGGAGCTGAACGTCGACCGTGGAAGCCGCAGCGCGCAACTCGTCCGGCGTCATGAGGTGCAGGAATCGGTGGTGCAGCAGTGGCGCAAGATCCACGCCGAGCTGCGCTGCCGTCGCCTCGAGGAGCGTGGTCCGCCCCTTCTCGTCGAGATGCCGTTCGCCGTAATTGATCAGCTCCCACACGATCTCGGATTTCGCCGCATCGGCGTCTAGCGCAACCGCGCCGTCGACGCCGGTGCCCAGCTTTGCGACGTCGAGCAAACGCGAGCGGGTCTTCCAGAAGCAATACTGCATTGCCAGCCGGAACACCGGCACGTCGCGCTGCACGTAGTAGGTCGTCACGTACACCGTCGCCGGCAGGCCCGCTGCGCGCAGCAATGGCACCGCGGCCGCGGCCGTGCTGTGGAAGCCGTCGTCGATGGTGATGGCAACGGCACAGGGCGGAAGCGTGCCGTCCTTGAGGCGCCGCACCGCTTCGCCGAGCGGCAGCACGGGATACCGGCGCCGGAGCAGCTCGAGGCGCGCCGCGAGCGTGCCGGCACGGATGAACATCGACGGGCTGAAGCGGCCCTCGTCGCACAGCTCGACGCCGTGGTAGGCGAGGATTCGCAGTTTCCGCCTCGTCAACAACCGCGAGAGCGAGAACAACCCGAGCGCCTTTCCGATCCTGTACGCCATCAGCTTGCCGCGCATCAGGCTTCTCCCGTCACGCGAATGGGGGCCGCGGCGCCCGACGGCGGGAACATGCGTCGCCAGTTGGTTCCGCGCTTCAGCGACGCACCGAATTGCGCCAGCCCGCTCCAGAAAAGCGCGGTGTCCCCCGGGAACCACAGATCGCTTCGTACCCTCGGGTCTAGCGCGAGCGCGACGAACTCGACTGCCGCGGCGAGCTTCACGCCGAGTGGAAGCTCGCGCGCGCCGAGCTTGGACCAAACGTGGCGAATCTCGTCCGGCAGGTGCCGACAGCGCAACCCCAATCGGGGCGGCGGAGCGGCGACCGGCAGCCCCTGCCAGGCGTCGAGCAGGAGGCGCGGGAAATCGACACCCGCGTACAGCGCCAGGTGGAGCGAACCCCAGAACCGGGCGTTCATTTCGACGAAGGCGAAGCGATCCGACGCTGGATCCCATCGGTACTCCATCATCGCGACCCCCTCCCAACGAGCGGCGCGAAGCTTGTCGCGCGCGTCGTTCAGGATCGCGTCGTGGCGCCACGTCTCGCGTAGCGAGGAGACGCCGCCCGTGTAGGGGACCTCGTGTACGCGTCGATGCATCATCTCGGCGAGAATCTCGCCCCGTGCAGAGAGAAAGAACGCCCCCACTCCGTGTCCGGGCACATGTCCTTGCACCAGCGCGCGCGAATAGCTGTTCTGCAGGCGGAAGAGAACCGCTCTCGCCTCGGCCGGCGAGCTTGCGTAATGCGTCGCGCCCGGGCTGTCGTCGAGCGACGAGCAGGCGTCGACCTTCACGTAGAGAGGAGGGCCCAACCGCTCCAGCTCGTCTTCGGAAGGGACCACGCGAAGATCCGGCACGAGCACCGTGGCAGGAAGATTCGGCGCCGCCCGCTCGAGCAGGTTCTCGAACAGCGCGTACTTGCTCATCGCATCCAGCACGACGCGCTCGTCGCGGGCGAATGGAATCAGTGGGAGGAAGTCGGTGCGAGCGGCGCCGAGCGCGAGAATGAACGACTCCGACGGCACGATGGCAGACACGCGATGCGTCCGAACGTACTCGCGCAGCCAAGGAACGTACTCACGGTCGGAGTACGGCGGCGAGACCACCCTCCGGTACGCGAACCGCGATCGCAATCCCAACGCATCCGCCCGGGTGGATAGCGCGTGGACACGGTAGTGCGCACGGCCGAGCGAGCGGATGACGGCTACGGTCCCCAGGCTGTCCGCTTGAGGGACGAGCACGTCGGGCGTCGGCATCCGACCGGCTCGCGGTGGCGCAGCTAAGCAAGGATGCACGCGCACGATTCCCCTCTGCTGGCGGAAAACTGGGTCCCGATACGGGCCTGGGCAAGCCGACGGGTGTACGAGCGTGCGCACGCCCGCGGTTGCAGGTGAGAACGAGCGGGCGCATCTTCGGCCGCAGGAATGGCTGCGAGCCAGGCGATTCAGGCGCGGTATGGGCGTCGTGCGGGGTGGCTGCGATACCACGTCGCGCGGACCCTTGATTGGGTCGGCGCATTCGCGCCGCTGCGCCGGGTGGCATGGAATGACGTCGAGCGGCTCGTGTTCGTTTGCCAGGGGAACATCTGCCGCAGCGCCTACGCTGACGCGCGTGCGCGACTCGTGGGACTCCGCAGCGTCTCCTTCGGTCTCTCGGCGCGCGATGGCGACGGCGCGAATTGCGTCGCGCTCGAGCGCGCCGCCGCCCGCGCCGTCGATCTGTCCGCCCACCGCGCCACGAGCGCGTCGGCAGCGCCGATACGGGCGGGCGATCTCCTGCTCGCGATGGAGCTGGCGCAGCTGCGGCGGCTCGCGCGGCTGGCCACCGCGGCGCCTGCGACTCTGCTCGGCTTGTGGGCCACCCCACCGCGCCCTCACCTCGAAGATCCGTACGGTCTTTCGCCCGCGTACTTCGACACTTGCTTCGACATCATCGATTCCGCGGTCGAACAGATCGCACGCCTCGCTCCGCGCGCCCGCGCCCGGCCGTGATCGAACCTGGCAATTCGTAAGGGCCTCGATGTGAGCCCGCAGCACTGACCCGCGCCAGTGAGCTCAAGGGAACGCCTCTGGCAGCGCGGTCGCTTGACTCCGCAATACGTACGTCCGTATTGTGCAGTGATGCCCAAGCCATCGCATCGCGACAAGCTCGTCGACGCGGGTCGCAAGGTCATGTTCGAGCGCGGCTATCGCGGCGCCGGCGTTCGCGACATCGTGTCCGAAGCCGGCGCTCCACAGGGGTCGTTCACGAACCACTTCCGCTCCAAGGAGGCGTTCGCGAGCGATTTGGTGGATGTGTTTTTATTATAGTTGTGTTTTTTATTTGTT